>JASLJP010000059.1 GCA_030152425.1 Aquirhabdus sp. | reverse complement strand
ACGCATTGCCGATTGGCGGTCAATCTTGCTTTGACGCTCACGACCGGCGCGGAATTCAGCCACTTCACGGGCTTTCTTCTCATCCGAGACCACCAGAATTTCATCACCGGCATTCGGTGCATCGGGCAGACCCAAGATTTCGACCGGAATCGACGGACCGGCAGTTTTCACCGCTTTACCGTTTTCGTCGGTCATGGCGCGGACGCGGCCATAGAACGCACCGGCCAGCAGCAGGTCGCCCACTTTCAGCGTGCCTTTTTGCACCAGGACGCTGGCGACAGCGCCGCGGCCTTTGTCGATACGCGCTTCGATGACGATACCCTGTGCCGCACCTTCTTCAGATGCAGTCAGTTCCATCAGTTCTGCTTGGATCGAGATCAGGTCGAGCAATTCGTCGATGCCTTGACCCGTTTTGGCTGAGACTTTGGCGATAGGCACATCACCGCCCCATGCTTCAGTGGTCACGCCTTTGACCGACAGCTCGTTCAGGACGCGGTCGAGGTCGGCAGATTCTTTGTCGACTTTGTTCAGCGCAACGATGATCGGTGTGCCTGCAGCGCGGGCATGTTCGATCGCTTCTGCAGTTTGTGGCATCACGCCGTCGTCGGCTGCGACCACGAGGATCACGATGTCAGTAGCCTTAGCACCCCGGGCGCGCATTTGGGTAAATGCAGCATGGCCTGGGGTGTCGAGGAAGGTGATCACACCACGGTCAGTCTCGACGTGGTAAGCACCGATATGCTGGGTAATCCCGCCGGCTTCGCCGGAGGCGACCTTGGTACGACGGATATAGTCGAGCAGCGAGGTCTTACCATGGTCAACGTGACCCATGATGGTGACCACCGGTGGGCGCAGTTTGACGTTGCCGCGATCGGCGACCGACGCCAGCAGTTTGTCTTCGACTGCGGTATCACTGACCAGTACCGGGTTGTGACCGAGCTCTTCCACCACCAGCGATGCGGTGGATTGATCGATGGTTTGATCTTGGGTGACGATCTCGCCCATCTTCATCAGGGTCTTGATGACTTCGCGGACTTTAACAGCCATTTTTTGCGCGAGGTCAGCAACCACGATGTTTTCGGTGATTTGCACGTCGTACACTTGTTTTTCTACAGGTTTTTCAAAGCCGTGCTTGTTCGATTGGCTGGTTTTCAGGCCACGCGGCGGTTGGCGGAAAGATTGCTCTTCCTGACGACCGGAGCGATTGCGACCTTTGCCTTTACCGGCACCGGCGGTCGTGGTGGCTGCACCGCGTTTAATGTCACGGTTTTCTTTGTCGAATGACTCTTCATAGGCGCGACCGACCAGACCGGCAGCCAGAGGTGCCGTGTCGTCGATCTTGCGATCCGGTGAGGTGCCTTCGGCGTATTTGCTGGCCATCTGACGCATTTGTTCCAGCGTACGCTGCTGGGCAGCTTCGGCCGCGGCGCGACGTGCAGCTTCTTCGGCGGTTTTTAGGCGCGCAGCTTCGGCTTCACGGGCTTTTTTCTGTTCGGGTGTTTCGTCGATTTTCGGTGAGCGCTTTTTGACGACGACTTCTTTTTTGTCGCTGGCTTTGCTCTCGGCTTGCTGGCGCATTTGGTCCAGTGTCGCTTGGTGCTTGGCATCGGCTTCGGCACGTGCCGCTTCGGCTGCTTTCACTTCATCGGATTGGTTGTCTTGCGCTTTTTCTTGTGCAGAGGCTTTGATGCTGGCTTGGATGCGTGCACCGGCTTCGGCTTCTAGACGCGCTTTTTCAGCGGCGATGGCGTTGGCATCTGGCTTAACGAAGGTGTGCTTTTTACGCACTTCGACACTGATGGTTTTGGCTTTACCCGTGGAGCTGGCGACTTTGGCCGTGCCCAGCGTTTTGCGCTTCAGGGTGATCGAAGAGTTATCTTGCGCAGCTTGACCGTGGCTCTGTCTCAGGTGAGCCACCAGTTTTTCTTGTTCATTGTCTGTGACCAGTGCAGTCGCTTCGCGTGCAGGCAGACCTGCTTCAACCAGTTGCGCGAGCAGTTTTTCGACGGGACGGCCGACTTGTAGTGCTAATTCGTTTACGGATTTATCCGCCATGTGGTGCTACCTACCTATATACCTAACATCATTCAAAGAATTAAATCATTGTGGCCATCCTTGACGATGACCTGCGCTGGGCGCTCATACTAAAGTTACCATGCCAGTACAGCTCCAATCAGTGTCGTGGCGAGGGTCGGGCGATAGCCTGTGACTCGCATTAAAATGGAGGAGCACTGCCAGCCACGCAGGGCTGGCAGCACATGCCGCAACGCCTTAGTTAAACCAAGACTCGCGTGCTTTCATAATCAGTTTGCCGGCGGTTGCGCTGTCAACACCGAGGTCTTCCAGATCGCCCACCGCTTGGTCGGCCAGGTCGTCAACGGTGACGATCCCTTGGGCAGCCAGCGAGAATGCCAGTTCGCGGTCCATGCCTTCCAGGGCCAGCAGCTCTTCGCTCGGGTCTTGGATGCTTTCTTGTTGCAGCAGTTCATCGGCAATCGCAGCGTCTTTGGCACGGGTTTGCAGCATGGCGATGGTTTCATCGTCCAGACCTTCGATCTCGTGGAAAGTTTCCGCCGGAACATAGGCGACTTCTTCCAGCGAGGTAAAGCCTAGCTCGACCAGTGCAGTCGACAGATCGGTATCGATCTCGAGGCGTTGGACGAACAGGTCGACGTATTGCTGCGATTCAGACTGCTGGCGCGCACGGTATTCGTCTTCCAGCATCATGTCCAGACGATAGCCGGTCAGCTCGGAAGCCAGACGCACGTTTTGACCCTGTGTACCGATGGCGCGTGCCAATTGGTCGCTGGCCGCAAAAATGATGTCGGCACTATGCGCGTCTTCGTCCAGTACGATACCGGAGACATCGGCTGGCTCCAGCGCGCTGGCGATGTACTGGGCAGGATCATCCGACCAGATCACGACGTCAATGCGTTCGCCTTCCAGTTCTTGCTGGACGGCTTGGATACGGGTGCCGCGCATACCGATACAGGCACCGACCGCGTCGATACGATGATCGTTGGTCTTGACTGCGATTTTGGCGCGGACGCCGGGCTGACGGGCAGCACCTTTGATCTCGATGATTTCTTCGCTGATTTCCGGGACTTCTTTACGCATCAGCGCGATCAGCATTTCCGGACGTGAGCGGGACAGCAGCAGTTGTGCACCACGACCATCACGGTTCACGCTATACAGGATCGCGGTGACACGTTGTTTGGCACGCAGCAACTCGCGTGGAATCATTTCTTCACGGGCGAGGTAGCCTTCAGCATTGTTGCCGAGGTCGATGATAAAGCCGTCTTTGGTTTGTTTTTTCACTTCACCGTAGATCAGCTCACCGACACGCTCGGCGTATTCGTCGGCAACCATGGCGCGTTCTGCTTCGCGGATTTTTTGCACGATGACTTGTTTGGCGATCTGAGCGGCGATACGACCAAATTCGATCGACGGGATCTGCTCTTCGCGCACATCGCCGATTTTCCATTTGGTTTCGTCCAAGTCGCTGATCGCGTCTTGCATGCTGGGGATCTCATGGTCCTCATCGGCCACCACGGTCCATACACGGAACGTGTCATATTCACCGGTTTTACGGTCAATGGCCACACGCAGATCGACTTCGTCGTGCTCGTAGAATTTTTTCTTGGTTGCTGCAACGAGCGCTTGTTCCATCGCCTCGAAAATTGCCTCGCGGCCGACGCCTTTTTCGTTGCTGACGACTTCCACGACGGTCAGAATTTCACGACTCATAGGTCACCTTTGATCTTTAAAAACGCTTAAAAAATTAATCTTGATTTGATGTCACAGTGGGCGTGATGCAAGCATCTTGCGCCCCTTCCTTCTGTTTACCGCTTCCACATTTACCGCATCAATGCCGCATGGCGCGGCACACTTGTTAAACTGGTGCAAAGACTAAATTGGCTTTATCAATATTATCTGCATCAACCGTGACAGTCGTGCCTTCAAATTGAATGGTCAGCACTTCATTTTCAATCGCCAGCAGCAGGCCGGTGATTTTACGACGGTTGGCGACCGGCGCGATCAGACGCATATGGACGGTCTGACCGACATAGGCAGTCATCTGATCGAGACTGAAGAACGGACGATCCCAGCCCGGTGAGGACACTTCTAAAATGTATTCACCCGAGATCGGGTCGTGCACATCGAGCACGCCATTGACTTGATGGGTGACATTGACACAGTCCTGCACGCCGATGCCATGGCCGGTTTCGGCGGCATCGTCATCCAGCGTCTCATCATCACCGCTATCCAGCGCTGCATCTTCAGTGATGGCTTGCTCTGGATTGAGTGCAGGGACGACAAAACCCGCCGGTAGGGCAGGGACGGTGGTTTCTGGACGATCAATATAGATGCGCAGCAAAGAGCGTTTGCCTTGCGGTAAAAATTCCAAACCCCACAGTTCGACACCACAGACGGCTACCGCAGGCTGGATGAGGTCAAAGAGTGCTTGGGTTTTATGGGATAGCTTCATATTGGCTCGAGGATCGGTATAAAGATCTGGCTATGATTCATCTGATGCTGCAAATGCTTGCATACGCCGCTTTGCTGGGTCGCGGGTCTAATCTACGCTTTGGGAGGCGGGTGCCTCATGTTCTGGTCGGTGCGTAAACCTGCGATCCAAATAAATCTCAAACGACAAAAACAAAAAATGGGCATGAAGCCCATTCTTTACAGTGAGATTAGACGTCGTGACGACACATTCTAAATCTAACTGTACGAAAAATCATCAGCAATGTGAGCACGATTACATCCGAACTTGCATCTACTGTGTCTTTCAAATAAGTGGTAGCGGGGGCTGGATTTGAACCAACGACCTTCGGGTTATGAGCCCGACGAGCTACCAGACTGCTCCACCCCGCATCAACAGGTGCGCATAGTATGCCGAACCTTACCTTCTGTCAACGTTTATTTGCTGACGCCAATCATTTATATTTTATTGATTTTTCAGAAAAAATATTTGCTGAATTCAATGAGGAGATTATCCACTATAAACAATATGGTGCGGAAGGGGGGACTTGAACCCCCACGCCGTTAGGCACTACCACCTCAAGGTAGCGTGTCTACCAATTCCACCACCCCCGCAAGAAGGACGACAAGTCTACTGGATTCAATTATGAATTGGAAGGGGTGTCGAGTACGGGTGCTGGATTTGTGTTCACTGCAACGCTCGGTGTCGCTGTTGGTGCAGGGGCTGGCGGCGTCGCTGGGACAACCGGTGTCGTCGCTGGCGCTGAACGGGTCACTGGCGCGAGGCTATACAGCTCTTCGGCATGTTTCTTGGCCAGATAGGCCAAGGTCAGGCTGGTCAGGAAGAATACTGTAGTCAGAAATGCTGTTGATTTCGTGAGGAAATTGGCTGAGCCAGATGCGCCAAATACGGTGCTGGACGCGCCTGCGCCAAACGATGCACCGGCTTCTGCGCCTTTACCCTGCTGCAGCAAAATCAAGCCGATCATGCCGAGGGCAACCAAAATATGTAAAACTAAAAGCAGCGATTCCACGTCTATCTCCAGCCTTAAGCATCAAACGCTTGGGCGATTTGCAAAAAAGAGTTCGCATCAAGTGATGCGCCGCCAACTAATGCGCCGTCGATGTCGGGACACTGTGCCAGTAGCGGGGCATTATCCGACTTTACACTGCCGCCGTAAAGTAGGCTGGTCAGAATTAAATCAGCTCGGATCGAGGCCAGCATCCCGCGTAGCGCCGCATGCATCTGCTGGGCATCTTCGGGGCTGGCGGTACGTCCGGTGCCGATGGCCCAGACTGGCTCGTAGGCGACGATGAGCTGAGCTGGGTCAATCTCGGCCAAAATCTCAGCCTGCGCCTGGATTTGCGCAGTCACCACCGCGATGGCCTGACCGGCTTCACGCTCGGCCAAGGTCTCGCCCACACACCAGATCACACCGAGCCCCCCTTGCAGTGCCGCGCGGAATTTGGCGCCCAGCAGCGTTTCGTCTTCATTGTGTAAGGTGCGGCGCTCCGAGTGGCCGACCAGCGTCCAGCGTACGCCGACCTCGCTGAGCAGTTGGGCCGATACGTCGCCGGTATAGGCACCCGTCGGACCAACGTTTGCGACATCTTGAGCAACCAGGCCGACACGCTGCGCTGCGCTGCTGAGCTGCTGCTGCACCGTCGTCAGATGCAGCGTGGTCGGTGCCACGG
>JASLJP010000364.1 GCA_030152425.1 Aquirhabdus sp. | reverse complement strand
GTTGCTGGGAATGTAGGGTCGGTGAGTGTAGATGGCTATTTGCATCTCGAGCTGCGTAGCGGTAGTGGCTGCTTGTTGCCCCAGAAAGCGGTGATCATTGAAGTTTTTGTGGTCAAAGGCCGTGGTGAGATCTCCGATCCTTTTGTGCTTGCAATCGAGCCGGATAAGACATTTAAGTACAAGATTTTTACGCAAAGCACATGGCGTAAAGTTGCGATCAAGTTGAGCCCTGAGGTGTATGCAGATTCTGAGCTGGTCGTGCGTTGCCGCTTAGAGGGCTGGGCTCAGGGCAAGAGTACCGTGAATAATTATGTCGATATAAAAAATATTTCATGGCGACCAGCCAAAGCAACGCTCCTGTTGAGTGATTTGGTTGCCATGGGTTATGACGATGTCGTTTTTCCCCAAGCGCGCTTTCTGAGGAGCAGTAGCAGCAATAAGCTGTTGGTTAGTTTTTCGTCGCTAAGTATTCCTGAGTATAAATACAATACGTTGGATTATTGGTATGGATCTGATTCCAATCGCTTGATTATCAACGATGCAGCTTGCCAGTGGTATTTGAAAGGGGTCTATGGCCTGGGTCGCGATGTTGAAGGTGTCGCGGCAGCGATCAAGCAGGTTTACAACGCTGCTGGTGCGAAGGAAATGTCGTGTTATGGCGTGTCTATGGGCGGTTACGGCGCGGCACTGTATGGCTGCCTGCTCAAGGCGGATCGCATTCTGGCGTTCAATGCAGAAACCAAGCTACTGCGCCCTGGTTCACGGAGTGCCAATTTTGTCAAATCTACAACAGGCATCAACCCGAAATATTTTGATCTCGCCGCACAGTTTTCTACCTACCGCGGTGACGCATGGCTAGGCTATAGTAAATACGATGCAACCGACCAAGAGTCCTACAGCATCGTGCAATCTTATCAATCAAAAATAGATGTTTTTTACATCGACTCCAAACATGAACTGGGTGATTTTTTGTCGCTCTATAATTTTGCGGTACTTTTTGTCGAGCATGGTATCAAGGCGTTAACGCTGTATCATGCTGAGGTCTAAAAATGCGTGTATTGATTCAATGTGGGGATCATTTCGAGAATCAAAGTCGGGTGTTTTTGCTGGCACGTGAAATTTTTAAGGCTGGACATGAGCCTATTATTCTCATGTATGTTCCTTACTCTGGAAATATCTTTAAAAACGCAGGTATACAAGTTGTTGCCTTGAATGATTATTTGGCTGCGCCGACTCAACAAAAATTAAATCTTGAGTCCACTGTTTACAAAGACTTGAAGGTTAAAGACTTCCTAAGTGTAGAGGTCAAGCGTCGTCCTGATCTGACGTGGGCATCACGCCAAGGCCGCACTGCAGAGGGGCTATCTCGTCATCTGAAGGCACTCCAGCAAATCATCGATGCGGTAAAACCAGACCATATAGTCGTCTGGAACGGATTTACCGGATTTGTGGCCAATGTGCTGCGCGTGCTGTGTGAAGTTGATGGGATTCCATCCTCATTCATTGAGCGCGGGCTGTTTAAAGATTCGATCTTTCTGGATCGAGAAGGGGTGAATGGCGCCGCTTCGATCCATCATGCCGATCCAAAACGCTTTGATCCAGCGGTGCTGACCCCGCAAGACCGTGAGGTGCTCGGTAATTACTTTAATCTCAACCGTGAGCCGCAAGCACTAGACCCTGCAGAGGATTTGCCGCAATTGACCGGCAAGCGCGTGGTGTTTTTTCCGTTACAAGTTCAACTCGATACCAACATCGTGCTGTACAGCAAGTACAAGTCGATGCGTGAGGCGTTCTTTAAAATTTATGAACAGTTGAACGATGGCAACACGGCTTTTGTGCTGCGCCCTCATCCTGAAGAGAATCCTGATCAGAAACTCAACATTCCGGTGTTGCCGAATGTCATCGTGTCGATGGATAAAGATTTGCAATATTGGATTAGTCGGTGTGACTTGGTCGTCACCATCAATAGTACCGTCGGACTTGAGGCGCTGATTGAGCATAAGCCCGTGGTCTGCTTGGGTGGGTCGATTTATTCGGCATTTTCCAATTTGGCGACGCTGAAAAAGCCCCAGGTTGACGCCGTGGCCTGTGAGTCGGAGCTGATGGGTTATCTGGGCTATTTTATGCAGCATAACCTCATTAAGTCCGATTCATATTGGAATCAACAAGTCGTCAACGCACAACTACAGTTGTCCGGTGCCGTCAGTCCACGGGAGTTTTCGTTGGATGCGCAGGTAACTGCGGTCAAAGCGCGTCTCAATAATACGACAAGACCTGTCGTTGTAAAGCTTGCGTTTTCATTTGATACACGATTGAATTTAACCTACCGGAAAATTAGCGAAGCGGTAGATAAGGCATGGATCAAGCAGTTGGTTGCTAAGTACCTGAATCATGGAGAGATTCGTTTTGCAGAGGACGAAGAAAAACACATAGATATTCTCATTGTGGCTGAGAATCAAGCGTTTTCAGCCGGTGATGCGACTCTCGTGATTGATCTTTATGGTATTTGTTTGGCGATAGACGGAAAAGTTCTTATATGAAAGTTTTACTGTATTTTTTTTCCAAAAACCTCAGCCAATCTCAAAATGAGTTTGTTGATGCGTTATTAAATACTCCGAATGACAGAGAGTATGTTGTGTACGGTGAGGTTGATGCCAAGCTGAAGCAAAGCACGTCGGTGAAAGTGCTGTACGGCGAGGAAGCGTTGTTTAGTGCACTGGTCGAGGTCGATGAAGTCATCTGCTTCAGTGCCCACCAGCCTGATCTCGATGGTAAGTTTCTATCCTCTTTGTTTTCCAATGCGGCCAAAAAGATCTGTTGGATCGACGAGTCGGGCGCAATCTCCAGATTTCAGAGCAATGTGTCGGGTGAAAAAATCCTCTTTATTTTTCCCGGCTCTATTGTTCCGCTGTCTCTGGGATCGCATCAACGCGCTTT
>JASLJP010000247.1 GCA_030152425.1 Aquirhabdus sp. | reverse complement strand
GGTGCAAAGTAGATACCGGGTTTGATATGAAACACATAGGTCTTGCCCTCGTCGCTGATCTCCGGCATTGCCACAGCAGTACCGGGAATCACTTTGGCAGGGCGTGCCAGATAGTCGTAGGTGAGCAGGGTTTCATTGATCGCGCTGCCGATCACACCCGAGTTATAGTTGGACGAGTGCACCAGATCAAAACCATCGTCAGGCGCACCGAAGATGATATGCAGGACTTTATTGGGATCAGCGGGATTGGTCGCGGCGTGTGCGCCGAGCGCACTACAGGCCATCGAGAATGCTAAAACGCTGCTGCGCATCGCTGTATTCAAAACGGAGCGATTCCATATCGTGGCGGTGCGCACACTCAGCATTCCTGACATCCTTTCATCTGGCTCATCCTTGATTTAAGCTGCCGATATTTATAGCAGAAATCCCCAATGTTTGAACGCTATGCTTCGTGTTAATTTGCAAATGCTATGCCGAAATCACGAAGTACAGGCCATAAAAAAGGCTGGGACTATGCCCAACCTTGCTTGACCCTCATACCACGACTTATTTGCGTTTTTTACGCGCGTCGACACACTCAGGTTTGTCGCAGTAGACGTAGAGATTCAGCGAGTGACCGACCAACTCAAAGCCCAGACGCTCCGCCACGGCATGCTGCTCGGCTTCGATGATCGGGCTGGTGAACTCGACCACGCGGCCACAGTTTTGGCAGACGATATGGTCGTGATGGTCGGCTTGGGTGATCTCAAACACCGAGTAGTTGTTTTCAAACTGATGACGCTCAATGATGCCCGCTGTCTCAAACTGCGTCAGCACGCGGTAGACGGTGGCCAGACCCACGTCTTCCCCCTGCTCCAGCAGCGTTTTATAGATATCTTCGGCACTCAGATGGTGCTCGGTGGCACGCTCCAGCAGCTCGAGGATTTTCACGCGCGGCAGCGTGACTTTCAGGCCAGCTTTGCGTAAATCTTGATTGGTAATCGACATAACAGATCCATCATGGGCAGCGTAGTACAAGGCATGTTAAGATGACGCCTATGCGTAATTTTGGGGCTAGTCGCAGCATAACGGCAGACGGCTGATCAAGTACAGTCGCAAGTGTTAACTAAATGCTACCAAAAACCTGCGCTTAGTTTAGCGCATAACCGCAAACTACATCTAGAATACTCGTCATATTCTTGGTAACAAACCATCACGCGCCACTTCAGCGCCTGCCGATGATCGTGACCGACCACTCTTAGACCACAGATAGGGCATCGTGTATTCCATGCAAAAACTCCTGCAGACTCGTATCACCGCTGCGCTCCTCGCAGTCTCTCTCCTCGGCCTGAGCCAAAGTGGGTGCTCGCTGATCGGCGTGTACAAGATCGACATCCCGCAAGGCTCGCCGCTGACCCAAGCCCAGATCGCTCAAGTCAAAGTCGGCATGACCACCCAGCAAGTGCGCTACATCCTCGGCACCCCACCGATCACCGATACGCTCAATGCCAATCGCTGGGACTACGTCTACACCTATGTACCGGGCACGGTCGCACGCGAAGCGGGCTTGAAGCCGGCCAGCGGTCAACACGCCGTGATTCTGTTTGATACCAACGACCAAGTGGTCAGCATCAACGGTGCCGCCACCTTCCCCGCCAACCAGCCCGGCCTGCCGAGCAACAAAGAAGCCAATCCGGATGTGAACTAAGCGCGGCACTGTCGCTTAAAGAAAATCCCCCGACTGTTGAGCAGGCGGGGGATTTTTTATGGGCGAGATTTGCTGAGCAGCCGTTAGCGCCGACCATTTACCCGTGGCTTCCTTTTGCCCACCGGATGGACACGCGCCCGCGCCCGACGGACTTCCATCGGCGTCAGGATCAGCGGCTGATACAGCTCTAGGCGGTCGCCGTCTTGCAGAATGTAGTGTTCCGGATCGGCTATTTTTTGGCTAAACACCCCCATCGGCGGCAGTGTCGCCACTGGCGTGGGGCTGGTGAGGTCGTAGTCGGTTTGGAAGGCTGCGGTCCGGCGCACCAGTGCGGCTGCGCTCGTGCCAAGCGGTATCCGGTAGAGGCGCACCAGCGGCACACCGGCATTGACCGTCGCGCAGGTGACGTCGATCACCTGCGCTGTCTCACCGATGGGATGCTCACTCACACTCAATGCACTTGCTGCAGGAGCTGAGCGATCAGCGCAACCAGTGCCACCGTCACCGCCAAAGGCACGAGGATACGCACTTGCACACGCCATAGGTTGTACAGGGCTTCGTTATCGAAATTCAGCGCTTTGCGCAGGTGGCTGCTCTTCATACGCCAGCCACTAAACACGGCATAGACGGCGGAAACAACCAGCAACACCGTGGAGGTCAGCACGACCAACCACGTGGTAATCGGCAGTACCCACAGCGCCAGACTGGCGAGCGAAATTACGGCAACGATGATCGGCGCAAAGCCGCGTGCGCGCAGTTGCAAACGGACAAAACTGAGCAATAGCGCCGCACCACAGATCAATGCTGCAATGTACAGCGCCCAAGTATAGCCATAGATCATCGGCACTTGTTGGGCGACTGCACTGGCGTCGGCACTGACACTGTTGGCGTAGTCTGGGAAGGTCTGGCTATAGCCCAGTGCGACGACCAAGCCTCCAAACAACTGCGCGATCCAGATCGGCAGGATCGAAACGCGAGGTACATCGGCCTTGGCTTTGCTTGCGCCATAGGCTTTGGGGGTGTCGGTTTTGGCCGGTAGCGGTGTGTCTTGCAGTGCGGCAACCCAATACAGACCCAGACCCAGCCCGGTAGACGCCAGCGCGAGGATCACCGCACCTGACCACTCGATCCAGGCAAATGATGTCCACTGCCACGTGGCGGCGCGGACATTGGCCAGCTCCAACACGACCAGCACGACCAGATACAGTGCACCGGTGACGGCCAGCTTTTGCTGGTTGACAAAGGACAAGGCAAAGGCGGCAACGATGATCAGACCGGTGGTCAGTGCTGCGATCAACGCCGATGGCGCATGTGCCGCATCCGGGAAAATCAAATGCAGCAACGGCGGCATCAAGGCATTGATCTGCGCGACCAAACCGCCCGCCAGCAAGAGCGCACCCAGCACGGCGATCCAGCCATTGATCCGCCAGCGCGGTCCAACATCCGCCTCGCGGGTCAGAACAGGGAGGGCTAGTAGCGGCAGGGCTTGACTACGCTTCGCCAGTGCGGACTCCAGCAGCAAGACCGGCAGCGCCAGTAGCACCATACACAGCAGCCATACCAGCCAGAAGTCGATCTGGCGCGGTCCAACGGCCACCAAGGGCAGCAACCGTCCAGTCAACAGTACCGTCATCAAAAAGGCAATCAGCACTCCTTGCCATCGATTTAAAATCGCCATGTTTTCATCTCTTTGCATTAACAACGTTTGTATTTATTCATTCCGCTTGGACACTATAATGCCCGAAAACAGTGCTCAGCTTTACAGCATTATGTGTAGGGATCGTGACGATCTAAAGCTGCAACCCGCCATGCCACCTCACCACGACCCAAAGGGGCGAGGACGGATGCGCATGATTTAAGATAAAACGGGGGGATCACTTGCCGCTGCGACAACGGCTTTAGTTCGCCATCATCTTGATCAGGGCTGCGTATTCTTCGTCGGTGCAGGTGTTGCACAGGCCTCGGGCGGGCATGTTTTTATAGCCTTCTTTGGCATGCTTGATCATGACCGGCATGCCTTGTTTCATGCGCAGCGCCCATGCGGCTTTGTCGCCCGACTTTGGCGCACCCAGGACACCGGACTGATGGCAGGTGGCGCACGAGCGGCCATACTGATCGGTCAGTGCCGCTTGGGCTGTGCCACAGGCACCCGCCAAGATCAGCGTGGACAGTAGCGCGGACTTGACCACGAAGCCGATACGGCGCGGTCGGTCGAGGTTTGCAGCAGAGACATCACGCATAACATGCTCCTGTGGACGCTGGCTGCGTGAGACCGAGAATACGGCGTCATCGCGCTGGCCAAGATGATAGACAATTGCTTTTACCCTGCACCCTATCAATATGAACGATTTGGCAAAATTTCAACCGTTTATCGAGGTTTAATTATATCGTGATCTATAGCGAAACTTAATAGCGGATTCGTTCACGATTCGTTTTATAATGGGCGCGAATTCTTTAGGCTTTGAACCATGCCCAGCTCGACAAAAAAAACATCTGCAGCGCCCGAAATGCCTACGCCTGAGACCGTGCTTGCGGCCGGTGTAGACACGCCAGAGGCCGTTGACGCGCAGCCGCTGCTCAACTGGCTGCGCCGCGCCGAGTTCATGACCAGCGCGCCCAAGCTGTCGCTGTGTCCACCGGACACAGGATTAGAGATCGCCTTTGCCGGAAGCTCCAAAGCGGGCAAATCCAGAGCGATCAATGCCATGGCTGCGCAAAAACAACTGGCGCGTGCATCAAAGACCCCGGGTCGCACGCAGATGATCAACTTCTTTACCCTGCAAAATACCGACCAACGCATTGTCGACCTACCCGGCTATGGCTACGCCGCTGTGCCCGAAGCCATGAAGCTGGTGTGGCAAAAAGAGCTGGAAAAATACCTGATCCAGCGCAACAGCCTGACTGGCCTCGTGCTGCTGATGGATATCCGCCATCCGCTCAAAGATTTCGACAAGATGATGCTGCAGTGGGCAAAGTCACGCAACCTGTACGTCCATGTGCTGCTGACCAAGTCTGACAAACTGAACCGTGGCCCAGCCAACACCACCCTGCTCGATGTCAAAAAACAGCTCAAAGCCGATGGCCTCGACTTCTCCATCCAGCTATTTTCCGCGCTGCGTCGTCAGGGGCTGGAAGACCTCGCCCGCGTCATGGCTGAGCGTCTGCACTATGGCCGTATGCCGGAGAAGGTTGCAGAGGACCTAGAGCCTACCGTTACCGATCCGGTGTCGACCATCAAGCATCATATTATGTTGGATGAGTACTAAGGCCAGCACTCCCCCAGCATAAAAAAAGCCGAGGCATCCATCCTCGGCTTTTTGACATCTGAGCACTTTACACCCGAGCCTTACAAGGCAGCCACCAGCCACGCTTAACTGATCTTAAGCGCGATCTGATCACCTATGCTCGGTTTCGCGCAACCGGATCAGACCCTCTTGGTTGGTGCTGACGGCCAGTATGCCGTTTTGCCACATACGGCCAAAGTTGAGGCCGCGGGCGTTGCCGGTTTGGGTGGCATTGATATCGTATAGCAGCCACTCATCGGCGCGGATCGGATGGTGAAAATGCATGCTGTGGTCGATACTTGCCGCCTGCAGGCTCGGGGTCATAAAGCTAATGCCATGCGGCATCAGCCCGGCGCCCATCAGGGAAAAATCCGAGGTAAAGGCGATGACGGCCTGATGGATGTTTGGATCGTCCGGCAGGCGTGAGTGGGTGCGTAGCCAGTGGGCGCGCTGCGGCACTTCGGGCACGGGGGTAAAGGGATTGGTCGGATTGATCGGGCGGATCTCGACATGGCGCTCACGCAGCAGATTGGCGCGGACTTTTTCCGGTAGGAACGGCGCGATGAGTTTTTTCAGTTCGTTTTCGCTTTTCAGCGACTCGGCTTCGGGCACCATCGGCGCGTCGATCTGAAAATTCAGACCCTCTTCCAGCGGTGCAAACGAGGCCATCATGGTAAAGATGATCTTGCCATGCTGAATGGCACGCACTTGGCGACTGAGGAAACTGCGGCCATCGCGCAGACGATCGACCTGATAGATGATCGGTGCTGAGGCATCGCCGGCATTTAAGAAATAGCCATGCAGCGAGTGCGCCGGACGACCATCGGTGGTGAGGCTTGCGGCGCGCAGCGCCTGACCCAGCACCTGACCGCCAAAGACACGCGCACCGACAAAATTACGGCTCTGACCACGAAATAGGTCTTCTTCGAGCTTTTCCAGCGTGAGGATGTCTACCAGTTCCGAGGTCAGTTGCTCTCGAAAGCTTTGCGTGAGTGTCGTCATACCACCACCTCTTGATTTCTACGAATTAACCGATTCATGTTGCTCATCATAAAACAATTAACCGCGAAAATACTGAACTGGCGGGTCAACAAATTCCCGCCATGCTGGTAGCACGCCGAGCAATGCGGCTTATAGCCACTTGACCGACTTGAGCTTGAAGTAGAGCATGACCGAGGCAAAGATCATCAGTGCTGCCCAGATGTAGTAGCCGTACTGCCAGTGCAGCTCGGGCATATTGGCAAAGTTCATGCCGTAGTAGCTGGTCATCAGGGTCGGGACGGCCAAGATACCCGCCCATGAGGCGAGTCGCTTGACGATCTCGTTCTGCCCGACCCCGACCAATGCCAGATGAGTGTCCATGCCGAGGCGGAGCACCTCGCTCTGCCCTTCGATGGCGTCCAGCGTGCCCAGCACATGGTCTTGAATGTCGCGAAAATAGGGCTTGGCCGAAGACGGGAAATAGGTCTTTAGGTCGTCGTGGTCATGATAGAGGAAATAGCCGCAGATCTCGCGCAGCGGGATCACGGCCAGACGCAGCTTGATCAGCTCGGACTTGAGGTCATAGAGGTAGCGCAGCGTGGACTTGCTAAAGTGTGCCGAGAAAATCTCGCCCTCCAGGCTGCGCAGCTTGTCGCCGAGCTGTTGGGTGATAGGCAGGAAGTTGTCGACGATAAAGTCGAGGATGCCGTGCATCACATAGCCCGGGCCCATGGCGCGCATCTTTTGCGGGTGTTTTTCGCAGTGCTCCCGCACCGTGGTATAGGAGACCGAGGCACCTTGGCGAATAGTGATCAGGAAGCGCTCGCCCAGAAACATCGAGGTCGAGCCAAACACGATCTCGCGGTCGATGAGCTGTGCGGTGCGCACCAAGACAAACAGCGAGTCTTCATAACTTTCGATTTTGGCGCGCTGATGGCCGCGGCTGGCGTCTTCGACCGCCAGCTCATGCAGGCCAAACTCATGCTGCACCTCGGACAGCACATCGGCCGGCGGCTCAAACAGGCCGATCCAGACAAAGACGTCTTTGTCCGCCGCCATGACTTCGCTGACATCGCAGAGCGCCAAATAGTCGAGGCGTAGTCCGGTCGAGCGACTATAGGCGACACAGTTGACCACCCCCGAGCTTTGCGGGCGATTGGAACAATACTGGGCGAGACGCGAGGTATGCGGGGCTAAGGACTGCTGACGTGCAGCTTCGGTCAATTCAGCATTGGACAGCGGGACATGGCGCTCGCTGGGGTCATGCAGTGCGGGATCTGACTCTGGGATGGGGGCAAGCACGGGGGCTTTATTATTCATAGGATGATCCATCCATTAAGGTGCTGCGAGTACAGCCATTTCACCACAATTTTGTGACAATTCGCCATAACCTTTATTGTGTAAATATGGTTTATTTCATTACCTATAAAATTGCGATCTTGATTTGAAAAATCAAGCGCGAAAC
>JASLJP010000237.1 GCA_030152425.1 Aquirhabdus sp. | reverse complement strand
TATTGCCTTTTTTGCGATTTTGCTTCTCATCGGTTTCGTGAAAAAAAACGCCATCATGATGATCGACTTTGCGCTACAGGCGCAGAGCGAGCAGGGCTTGAGTGCGCGCGAGGCGATTTTTCAGTCCTGTCAGCTGCGCTTTAGACTGATCATGATGACCACCATGGCGGCGCTACTCGGGGCGATCCCGCTGGCACTGGGACATGGCGATGGGGCAGAGATGCGCCAGCCACTCGGGATTGCCATCGTCGGCGGTTTGATCCTCAGTCAATTATTGACACTCTTTACCACGCCGATCGTGTTCCTGGGCATGGATCGCATCAGGCGCAACGTGTTACGCTGGCGCGGCCGTCCAGTCGACGAGCATCCGATTAGCGTTGGCTGAAAACGTAGAGCAGTCCGGCATTAGTGGCAGTTTTTGCGACTGATGTCATCGGCGTGTTCTGTCATGATGCGCAATTGTTTTGCGCGGCTGCGGCTACGCTTTTTTTATGATAGATTTATCCGACTCGGCGACAAGGATTTTTGGTTATGACCTCCGTGAATACCCCTCCTGAAGATCACTCTACCGTGTTACATGAAACAAGAACATTTCAGCCTTCTGCAGATTTTGTCGCCAAGACGACAGTCAATGCCCAAGATTTTGCCCAGCTTAACCGCGAAGCGGCGCTGGATCTCGATGCGTTCTGGGCGCGCCGCGCGCGTGAACTGCTGACCTGGGAAAAACCCTTTACCCAAGGTCTGGACGAGAGCAATGCGCCGTTCTATCAATGGTTTGCCGATGGCACCATCAACGTCTCCTATAACTGTATCGACCGTCACCTGCCGACCCATGCCAACCGCACGGCACTGATCGCGGAAGCCGATGACGGCACCGTTGAGCACATCAGCTACCAAACCCTGTACGAGCGCGTCTGTCAACTCGCCAATGGTTTGAAGTCACTCGGCGTGACCGAGGGCGACCGCGTCATCATCTATATGCCGATGGTGGCCAATGCCGTGATCGCGATGCAGGCTTGCGCGCGCCTCGGTGCGATTCATTCAGTCGTGTTTGGTGGTTTCTCATCGAAGAGCTTGGCCGAGCGCATCATTGATGCCGAAGCCAAAGTGGTCATCACCGCCAATGTCGGCTATCGCGGTGGCAAAGCCATCGAACTGAAAAAGACCGTCGATGAAGCCGTGGCACAGACCGGTACGCTGGTCGAGCATGTCGTGGTCTGGGCGCGTGATGCGTCTGCGACCGAGATGAGCGCGCGTGATGTCTGGTGGCATGACCTGACCGCACAGCAAGCAACCAGCTGCGCCCCAACGTGGGTCTCTGCAGAGCATCCGCTGTTTATCCTCTATACCTCCGGCTCGACCGGCAAACCGAAAGGTGTGCAGCACTCTACCGCCGGCTATCTGCTGGGTGCACTACAGAGCTATCTGTGGACCTTTGATCAACAAAGCGCGGCAAAACTGGCGGAGAGTGATCAACTGGCACAAGCCAATGATGTGTTCTGGTGTACCGCCGACGTGGGCTGGATCACCGGCCATAGCTATGTGGCCTATGGTCCGTTGGCCGCCGGTGCGACCCAGATCGTGTTTGAAGGCGTACCGACCTATCCGGATGCCAGCCGTTTCTGGCAGATGATCGAAAAGCATAAAGTCACCATTTTCTACACCGCACCGACCGCGATCCGCTCGCTGATCAAACTCGGTGGTGACCTGCCGAAGCAATATGATCTGTCCTCGCTGCGTCTGCTCGGCAGCGTCGGTGAGCCAATCAATCCTGAAGCATGGATCTGGTACTACAATGTGGTCGGCGGCGCGCGTTGCCCGATCGTGGATACCTGGTGGCAGACCGAGACCGGCAGCCAAATGATGACCCCGATGCCGGGTGCGGTTGCGACCAAACCGGGCTCATGTGCATTCCCATTGCCGGGTCTGTCGTTCAGCATCTTGGATGAAACTTTGCAACCTGCAGCACCGCGCGAAGCCGGCACACTGGTCATCGACCGTCCATTCCCGTCGATGGTGCGTACCCTGTGGCGCGATCCGGAGCGCTTTAAGACCGCCTATTTCCCGCCGGAGTTTGGCGGTAAATACGTCGCAGGTGACAGCGCGATGCAGGACGAAGACGGCTATTACTGGATTTTGGGGCGTATCGACGACGTGCTGAACGTCTCAGGCCATCGCCTCGGCACCATGGAGATCGAGTCGGCATTGGTGGCCAATCCTTTGGTCGCGGAAGCCGCCGTCGTGGGTCGTCCGGATGCCGTGACCGGTGAAGCCGTTGTGGCCTTCGTCACGCTCAAAGGCGCGCGCCCAACCGGCGATGACGCGCAGGAGATGGTCAAAGTGCTTAAAGCCTTTGTCGCGAAAGAGATCGGCGCGATTGCGCGTCCGGCGGACATCCGTTTTGCCGATGCGCTGCCGAAGACCCGTAGCGGCAAGATCATGCGTCGTCTGCTGCGTGCCATCGCACGCGGTGACGCGATCACGCAGGATATCTCGACCCTAGAAAACCCCGCGATTATCCAACAGTTGCAAGAGAGCTAAGCGCTCTCCCTATCCTAAAAAAACGCGCCTGATGGCGCGTTTTTTTAGGATAGGGAGAGCGCTTAGCTCTCTTG
>JASLJP010000181.1 GCA_030152425.1 Aquirhabdus sp. | reverse complement strand
GTCGAACTGCTGGCCGACGTCAATGTCACGCCGCAGTCGATCAATGCCGAGCTAGAGCCAGCATTGGCCAATACGCTCAAGCATCTGACCGAAAGCGGCTACCTCAAAACCCGTATCGAGCCGTTGCTGCGTCGCTTTTACGCGTCCAATGCCGCCAGCAGCATTCTCGTCGACTGATATCGGTAAGCGTATGATTTGCATCGGGCGTACTTCGCATGAAGTCGCCCGATGTTTTTTTCATAATGGCCGAAACGGTTGTTGCCAAGTCCGCCGACTTCCATTACTTTGCTGACTACCGAGCGCTGGGCTCGTATTATTTTTTATATACTTATAATTTAATTCGGTTAGGGATAACCGCGATGGAGAAAGCGTCATGTCCACGCTCATAGCTCAAGTCCGTGACTTGCTTGCGGTCGAGAAACTCAACTTTGATGAGCCTGACCTGCCCACCCATCCGGACAGTGAAACCATCGCGACCTTTCGCATGCCGGTACGTGGCCTGCGCGGCGAGTGGATCTGTATTATCCGTGTGTTTCCAGAAAGCCAGCGCCTACTTGTCTACAGCATATTGCCTGAAAACGTTCCCGAGGATCGCCGCCCACGACTGGCCGAGCTGATGGTACGCATCAACTATGGTCTGGTCTTGGGTAATTTTGAAATGGATTGGGAAGACGGCGAAGTACGCTATAAAACCAGTATGGACGTCGAAGGACTGGCACCGACCGCAACCCTGCTGCGCAATTTAATCTTTAGTAATTTTTTCAGCACTGACCGTTATTTTGAAGTAATCGAGGAAGCCACACACGCCGATCAACCACTGGCCACCCTACTGGCCAGTGCCGAAGCGTCCGATGAATTTGAAGACGTCCGCCGGGGCTTTGATCTGGTCGATGATGTGGTGCACTAAGACGTGCACTCATGTCTGGATACGAACGATTTAAAAATGAAAGGTTTCTAGTCTAAAGCCGTATTCATCCCAGAGGCCTATCACGGCCTCGCCCGCCTGAGTCGCCTCATCCACACGCCAATCGCCGAGTACAAAGCGACGCGTCACCTGCCCTTCCAGACCTTGCTGCTCATGCACCATCGGCCGATGAGTATGGCCATGGATCATGCCATCGGCATCGCCGATCACGCGCAAGACCTCATCAGCATCTACATCCATGATATTGGCGGCTTGGTTGGCGTTGCTCATTTTGCTTTTCATCCGCAGCATGGTCGCCATCTGGCGGCGCACTTCGAGCGGTTGCGACAGCATATTGTCCTGCCATTCCGGATTACGCACCATCTGGCGGAAGGCTTGATAGTTGACATCCGCCAGACATAGCGCATCCCCGTGTTCAATGCGTAGGCTCAGACCATGCTCGACCAACGTCACCCGATCCATCAGCATTTGCCCGCCAAAACGGTCAAGAAAATCCTGACCCAACAAGAAATCACGGTTGCCATGCTGCACCCACACCGCAACCCCACGCTGGGTCATTTCGAGCAACGGTGCGGTGATTTGATCCAGCCAAGGATCATCATCGTCATCGCCAACCCACGCCTCAAACCAATCGCCCAAGATATAGAGGGTATCGATCTCCTGCCCATAGCGGGCAAGTAACGCCAGATAGCCTGCGGTTAAACGCGGCTGGTCATTGCCGAGGTGTAGATCAGAGATAAATAGATTTTTCATAAAGTGATATTCAAACAATGAAGTTTTGGCGTATTGGTGTTGTTTTACCGTGCATAAAAAAAGCAGCCCGAAGGCCGCTTTATTTTAATCGAAAATCACTGCAATTACTGCAGGCGATTTAGGCTGTTGCGCGTGGATTATTTCGCGTCGAGCAGCGTAGCTTTGTTGATCACGACATTGGTGACGGGAACATCGCCATGGCCGCCTTTGTTGGTGGTTTTGACCAGCTCGATGTTTTTGACCACATCCAGACCAGAAACCACTTTACCGAATACGGCATAGCCCCAGCCTTGTGGTGTTTTGCTGGTGTAGTTCAGGAAGGTATTGTTTTTGGCGTTGATGAAGAACTGGGCGCTGGCCGACTGTGGGTCGCTGGTGCGCGCCATAGCGATGGTGCCTTCTTCGTTTTTCAGGCCGTTGTCTGCTTCGTTGATCACGGTGTTAGGTGCGGGTTTTTGGCTGAAGTTCTCGTCAAAACCACCCCCTTGGATCATGAAATCTTTGATGACGCGATGAAAAATCGTGCCGTTGTAATGACCGCTTTTTACGTAGGCCAGAAAGTTGGCAACGGTTTTCGGGGCTTTTTCTTGATTCAGTTCGATGACGATGGTGCCAACGTTGGTATCAAAGGCGACTTGTGGATGATCCATGCTTAATTACTCCAAAAAGCGGTAGGGTTTCGGTTGAGGCTAGGGTAATCAAACGGTAGACTATGCAGCAAGCAAAATTGTATCTATTTTGCATTTGATCGCACCGTTGCACAGGATTTAAACACGATCACCATGATCTGTCAGATCGATCTGCGCTACTGTGGCGATTTGCGCGATGTAGCGCCTGACATCGCGACACCCCTGCCGTTTCTAGACGGCGTTTTTTATTTTAGTCTTTCGTTGTGAGTATTATGAATTCTTCTGATCTGCCGACCGCTGTTGCACCGACCCCGCATCCAACCGCCAATGTCGCGGGTCAGCAAGCACAGCAACAACAAGGATCAGACACGACCGTAGGTCTAGACTTTATCCGCGCCATTGTTGCGGATGATCTTGCCACAGGCAAACACAGCCAGATCGTGACCCGCTTCCCGCCTGAGCCGAATGGCTATCTGCACCTCGGACACGTCAAGTCGATCTGCCTGAACTTTGGCATCGCCAGTGAAAACAATGGCGTCTGCCATTTGCGCCTCGACGACACCAACCCTGCGGCGGAAGAACAAGAATATATCGACAACATCGAAAAAGACGTCAAATGGCTCGGCTTCCAATGGGATGGCGCAGTTCGCCACGCCTCCAGTTACTTTGGCCAACTGTATGCGTGGGCGGTACAACTGATCGAGCAAGGCGACGCCTACGTCGATCTACAAACGATCGAAGAAATCCGTCTCAATCGTGGCGACTTTACCCAACCGGGGACGAATTCTCCTCATCGGGATCAGTCCGTCGCGGAAAACCTCACGCTATTTGCCAAAATGAAAGAAGGCGGATTTGCCGCAGGCGAAGCCGTACTGCGTGCCAAGATCGACATGGCCAGCCCGAACGTCCATATGCGCGATCCAGTGCTGTACCGTATCTTGCACATCGAGCATCATCAAACCGGCAGTGACTGGGTCATCTACCCGATGTATGACTATGCCCATCCGCTCGGCGATGCCATCGAAGAGATCACTCATTCGCTGTGTACGCTGGAGTTTGAAGATCATCGTCCGTTCTACGACTGGGTCATCGCCAAGGTCAACACACCGGCCAAACCGCGTCAGATCGAGTTTTCACGCCTCAATGTCGACTACACGCTGACCAGTAAGCGCAAGCTGAAAAAGCTGGTCGATGATGGTGTGGTCACTGGCTGGGATGATCCACGGATGCCAACCGTGGCCGGTATGCGCCGTCGTGGCTTTACCCCTGAAGGTCTGCGCGACTTCTGCCAACGCGTCGGAGTGAGCAAAAACGATGGCGTGGTCGATGTCGGCCTGCTGGAATTCTGCATCCGCCAATCCATCGAAAATGTCGCCCCACGCGGTATGGCCGTGCTGCGCCCGCTCAAAGTCACCCTGACCAATCTGCCCGCGGCGCTGACCCTCAGCCATGCGCGCCACCCAAATGTCGATCTGGGCACGCGCGAGATTCCGCTGACCGACACCCTCTATATCGACCGCGCCGACTTTGAAGAAGTGCCGCCGAAGGGTTTTAAACGTCTGGTGCCGGATGGTGAGGTGCGCCTGCGCCATGCTTACGTGATCCGCTGTGATGAGGTGATCAAGGATGCTGACGGCATCGTCATCGAACTGAAATGCTCAATCGATCCTGAAACGCTGGGCAAGAACCCTGAAGGCCGTAAGGTCAAGGGCGTGATCCAATGGGTGTCGGCGACAGCGGGTATCCCTGCCGAAGTGCGTATCTATGACCGCCTGTTTGTCAGCGCCGATCCAGAAGCGGGCGATGACTTTATGCAAAACGTCAATCCCGGTTCGCAGACCATCTTGCAGGCCTTTGTTGAGCCGTCACTGGCGCAGGCGGCCAAGGGCGAGCGTTTCCAATTTGAACGTGAAGGCTATTTCATCGCTGACGAAAAAGACCACAGCACCGCCAAGCCAGTGTTTAACCGAATCTTGGATCTGAAAGACAGCTGGAAAGGCTAATAGACCGATAAAAAAAGCCCCAATGTTGGGGCTTTTTTTATGCGTGAGTGCGGTTAAGGCGGCTTAGATCTCGTCGGCGCCGACGGCACGGCCGACATAGTTATACACGGGTTTACTGCGTGAATACTTGATCGGATGGGCGATCTGGCGTTGCTGGCCACCGCTAGGCGCGCGGGCATCCAGAGGAACATCCACCACCCAACCGCGCTCGCTGGCCAGCGGTGACGCCACTGCTTCAGCCAAGGTGCGGACTGGCTCGACACAGACATCCAAGGCTTGGAACACGTGCGTCCAGTAGTCATAAGACTGTGCGGCAATCGCGGTACGGATCAGGGCGCGGGACTCGGCACGGTCGTCCGGCTGCAGCGAGGAACCCAGACGAATCAAGTCAGGCAGTGCCAAGGCATGGGCCAGCCCCTGCAGGAACTGTGGCTCCAACGAACCGACCGAGATGTAACGACCATCTTGGGTTTCATAATAGTCGTAGAAAGAACCGCCATTCAGGGTTGCCGTTTCTGGGGCTTGAGGCTCGCCTGCTGCGATCTGGGCGGCACCGGCCATGGTGTTTAGGCTAAAGGCGCAGTCGGTCATCGACACGTCGATATGCTGACCTTGCCCGCTCACACCGCGTTCGATCACGGCAGTCAGCACACCGATCACGGCATGCAGCGACCCACCGGCGACATCGGCGATCTGGATGCCCATCGCGGGGGGCAACTGACCTTTACGGCCACAGTGCCCTGCAATACCTGTCAGCGCAATATAGTTAATATCGTGACCGGCACGGTCTTTATGGCTGCCGTCCTGTCCGTAGCCGGTGATCGAGCAATAGATCAACCGGGGGTTGATCTTGCTCAAAGTCTCATAGTCGAGCCCTAAGCGTGCCATCACGCCGGGACGGAACTGCTCGACGATAATGTCGTACTCAGCAATCAGATCTTTGATCTTTTGTACATTTTCAGGTAGCTTGAGATCCATGGCCGCAGAGCGTTTGTTGCGGTTCAAAAACGCATGGGCGGTGGCCTGTCCGTCGGCATAGGGTGGCACCACACGGCACAAATCGACCCGCGTCGGGGATTCGATATGAATCACATCAGCACCCAGATCCGCCAGCATCAGGGTCGCGTACGGCCCAGGGAGCAAGGTGGAGAAATCCAAGATTTTCAGACCGGAAAGCGGTGAATTTGCGGTGTTTGTCATACGTATGATTCCGATGGTTAATTTGTGCCATTGACTTCAAATTGAGCTATGGCGTTATACTGCAGACCCAAGCGGCAGACTATTATAGTCTGATCCCCCGCCACAATGACGCCAAGTATCAGATGGGCTGGCACATTTATCCAGCCGCTCCGCACGATACGTCGCCTACGATACGACTCTACGCGACGCCTAGCCTGCGCCACGCAGAGTCCAAACGAAAAGAGTAGCCTTATGACTCGCGATACGATTTCAATTCATTTTGTTAATGCCGCACTTGCTGGTGCAAAACGCCTCAATATGGATATCGAGAGTTTGGTCAGTCGTGCAGGGATCGATCCTGCCCTGCTCAACCAACCTAAAGCACGGGTTTCTCCAGAACAGTACACACGCTTCGCCCAAACCATGTGGCTTGCGACCCAAGACGAACACTTGGGTTTTGATATGACCCCGCGCCGTCTCGGCACCTTTGCCATGATGTGTCAGGTGATCATCCATGCGGGCACGCTCGGCAAAGCGCTGGAGCGCGGCCAGCAGTTTTACAGTCTATTTGGTACGGACTGGTCGATGAGCATCAGCCATGACCTGCACGAAGCCCGCCTACGCGTTAACGTGCCACGCGATCGCGATGTCGACCATTTCATCACCGAAAGCA
The DNA here is from genome assembly GCA_030152425.1 of Aquirhabdus sp. Lineage (GTDB taxonomy): Bacteria > Pseudomonadota > Gammaproteobacteria > Pseudomonadales > Moraxellaceae > Aquirhabdus. The sequence goes on along the minus strand of JASLJP010000181.1, from coordinate 1,539 downwards.
TGCTGATGATCTGGCACGGTCTGGCCAGTTGGCTGATCGGTCGTCGTATCCCGCTTGAGCGCGTCAAGTTCGGCTATCCAAAACCGAAACATGTCGATGAATACGATGCGCTGTTTTTCGCGCCTAACATGATGTTTGATACCACCTATACCGAAATCAGCTTTGCCGCCGACTATCTGGCATTGCCGATCCGCCAGACCGAAGACACCCTAGCCGAATTCCTCAAGACCGCACCTGCCCGTCTGCTGATCAAGTTTAAAAACACCAACTCGCTGACTGCACGTATCCGTGAACTGCTGAAAAGCAATATCAGCACAGAGATGCCGACACTCAACGAAGTGGCTGCCCATCTCTACCTGTCGCCACAAACCCTGCGTCGCCGTCTGACGGCCGAAGGCAAGAGCTATCAAGGCGTCAAGGACGATCTGCGCCGCGATACCGCGATCCATCTGCTCGGGATGTCCCATCTGACGCTGGATGAAGTGGCAGAACAAGTGGGCTTTAGTGAGACCAGCACCTTCCACCGCGCCTTCAAGAAATGGACAGGGGTCACACCGGGACTTTATCGTCAGACCCATCGTCAGTAGTGACTGCTTAGTCATTTGTTGATTGCATAAAATTGAGGCACTGTAAATAGCAAGGCACGCAGCAATTGCGTGCTTTTTTACGTTTGCCGTGGCGTATTTTGCATATCCACTGACATTTCTCATCATTGCCCATCACGCAAATCTCGCTACACTCTAGTCCACCGAATCTCGCCCTAAAAAAGCATATAAACACCGACTGAATCAGGAGCATGTCCCGTGACCGAAGCCTATATTTTTGATGCGATCCGCACCCCCCGCGGCAAAGGAAAAAAAGACGGCAGTCTGCATGAAGTCAAGCCGATCTCGCTTGTCATCACCCTGATGCATGCGCTGGAACAGCGTAACAAGCTGGATACCAGCTTGGTTGAAGACGTGATCTTGGGCTGCGTGTCACCGCTCGGCGACCAAGGTGGCGATATTGCCAAGACCGCAGCCATTGCTGCAGGCTGGAGCGACCATGTCGCCGGTGTACAGATCAACCGTTTTTGCGCCTCAGGTCTGGAAGCCATCAACCTTGCCGCGCAAAAAATTCGCTCAGGCTGGGAAGATCTGGTTGTAGCTGGCGGTGTTGAGTCGATGTCACGCGTGGCAATGGGATCTGATGGCGGTCCATGGGCCTATGACCCAGCCACCAGCTTGGCATCCGGCTTCGTGCCCCAAGGCGTCGGCGCTGACCTGATCGCAACGCTCGACGGCTATAGCCGTACTGACGTGGACAACTTTGCGGCCAACTCTCAAGCCAAAGCTGCTGCTGCCCAAGCCGCTGGCCGCTTTGATAAATCCATCATTCCAGTCAAAGACAACGCCGGTCTGACCATCCTGGCCAAGGATGAATTCATCCGTGCCGGTACGACCGCTGAGAAACTGGCCGGTCTGCCACCAAGCTTTGAAATGATGGGCAGCATGGGCTTTGATGCCGTCGCACTGCAGAAATATCCAGAAGCCGAGAAGA
>JASLJP010000373.1 GCA_030152425.1 Aquirhabdus sp. | reverse complement strand
CAGCAAGCCCGACCGCATCGGATGCCAAACCCACGACGCCTACGACGTCTCGCGACGCGTCACTGGCCATTTCAGCCATGCCACGGGCATGCTTTAAGGTTTGATTGAGCAGACGTTTGCTGCGCGCTCTTTTCGACGTGCTATTGTCTTCAAAGAACTCGTCATCGGTGACGAGGTGTGAATGGTGGTTATGATCCGGATCACTCATTCTTATGCTCCCTATACGGTTTGCTTCACACCCTCACGCATGAGTACGGTATGCACTGCGCAAAACTGTATTGATATTCAATAGATAACAATATAGCGCGAGTCGTTGAGTAAGCGCTAGTCCATTGCGCGCATTTCGCAGACTTGGCGTAGGCTACACGGGCAGATCCACCAAGTAGCCTGCGCTGCAGAGACTGTATTAATACGCACCCATAAAGTCGCGCTTGCCCACCTCAACGCCGTTATGACGCAAGATCGCATATGCGGTAGTGACGTGAAAGAAAAACTGCGGCAGGCCATAGCTTAGCAAATAGCTTTCGCCATTCAGTTTTTTCTCTTTGGGCGTGCCGGGACGCAGGACGACTTCCAGAGACTCTTTGCCATTGATTTGCTCGGGGCTAAAACCATTCAAAATAGTCAGGGTATTGGCTATCCGCGTATGCAGCTCAGCAAAGGTCTGCTCGCTGTCGTCATAGGCAGGGACTTCGGCACCAGCCAGACGCGAAGAGACACTTTTGCCAAAGTCACAGGCGATCTGCACCTGACGAATCAGGGGAAACATGTCTGGATAGAGGCGGGACTGTAGCAGCACGTTGGGGTCGATTTTTTTATCTGCAGCATGGCTTTCGGCCTTGCTTAAGACTTGATCAAGGGCCGTGAGCAGTTGTTTAAATACGGGAACTGAAGCAGTGTAAAGCGAGGTCATGAGACTTCCTTGTAGGGATGAAAAACAAAAAGTAAAACAGATCAGCGCAGCCAAGGCAATTCAAGACACCGAAGGCTCAAAAAACTGAGCTTCAAATCGTCTGTACAGAGACGCCAGCCGGGTTTGTATCGTCGTGATAGGTGTCGGCATGGACAGGCGCAGCATAGGGCTGATCCGTTTGCTTGACCATCGGCAACTCCGTGATGGCAGCGATCCGTGCAGAGACCAACGCCTCGCCGATACTAAGCCCCTTGAGATTGCTCGGTAGATCGGCCGCGCGAATCTTCCGCACAGCGGTGATGGCCGCACGCAGATAGTCAGCTTGAGGATAGCTGCGCTGCTCCATGCCCAGACGTCCACGCGCATCGCACAAACAGGCTTGGATGTATTCCTCCACGCGTTCAGGTTTGCGCAGGACGTCGATACGCTGTAACAGTCGCCAGACTGTACCCGGACGTAGATCCAAAACACGATGACACATCAGATGCTCACGGCAGACGATCTCGGCCAGTTCACGGTATTGATTAGGCACTTTGAAACGGTTACAGACCTCGCGCACTGGCACCAGACCACGCTCTTCATGCTGGACATGACGGGGCAGCTCATCGCTGGGGGTCAGTGCCTTGCCCAGATCGTGTAGCAGCGTGGCAAAGCGTACATTGGTCGAGTAGCCATACTCACAGGCACGTTGCAGCGCCATCAGCGTGTGGACGCCGGTATCGATCTCGGGGTGATGCTGCGGACGCTGCGGCACGCCAAACAGCGCTTCAACCTCAGGCAGCAATACTGCCAGTGCCCCACAGGCACGCAATACTTCGATATACACTTCGGCACGGTCTTCGCCCAAGGCGCGTTCGGTCTCTTTCCAGACGCGCTCAGGGGTCAGTTGCGCGACTTCGCCGCTATCGACCAGCTCACGCATGAGTGCGATGGTCTCCGGCGCGACGGTAAAGCCTAGATTGGCATAACGCGCAGCAAAACGCGCCACACGCAGAACGCGTAGCGGATCTTCTGCAAATGCAGGGGAGACGTGGCGAAGTATACGCGCGTCAAGATCGGCTTGGCCGTGAAACGGATCAATAATGTTGCCATCATCGCCGACTGCCATGGCATTGATCGTCAGATCACGCCGGATCAGGTCTTCTTCTAGTGTAAGCGTGGGCGCGGTATAAAAGGTAAAGCCAGCATAGCCTTTGCCTGACTTGCGTTCGGTACGCGCCAGCGCATATTCTTCGTGTGTCTTTGGATGCAAAAAAACGGGGAAATCCGAGCCTACAGGTTTATAGCCAAGTTCCACCATCTGTTCCGGAGTGCTGCCGACCACCACATAGTCGCGTTCTATGACTGGGCGACCCAACAACTGATCCCGTACCGCGCCTCCAACCAAGTAAATGTCCATGTGAAATTTGCCTCTATATGCCGAAGAGCATGGTGCAGAATGCCTTTATGCACAAGTAAAAAAAGGTATCAATTAGTGAATATATGGCCAGTTGAACAAAGTTAAGCCGCTGGCAAGGTTTTAGATTTATACACAATATCGAATCAAGCAGTGTCTAGACAGTAACGTTCAATATCAGGCAACCTATTCCGATACCCGATCCCTCATTTAAGCAGCAAGATATTCAGCGTCTTGTCATCTTTCGCCCTTAGGATATGCTGCCTATCACGCTATGATCATCGGGTATTCACTGACGATTTAATTCGACGTTTAGCCTGATTCGCCGCTCATTCAAATTTAGGAAAGCTATGCCACCTCGCGCCTCGCAAGTAGACGACACCGCTCATCAACGAACGCCTGAGTTATCCGTGGTCGAGGCGATGCGGGTAGAACCTTTTTATCCCTTCGAAGAAGTCGCCAATGCCATCAGTCATGGACTGGGCATGCTGGCCGCGATCGTCGCCACAGTGTTCATGCTCATGAAAGCCACAACCTCCATGGCTCAGCTGTCCGATGGCCAGATCGCAGCCGTGGCCGTCTATGGTGGCAGCATGATTTTGTTGTTTCTATGCTCGACGCTGTACCATAGTGCCGTCAATGTCACGCGCAAG
>JASLJP010000087.1 GCA_030152425.1 Aquirhabdus sp. | reverse complement strand
CATTGCTATCCGGGGTCGAATTTTCAAATTTTTGCATCATTACGCCTCAAAACTGCTGAATTCATCGCTAGACCTGAGTCTAGCAAAATAGTCACAAAATCATAAGTTGATTGTGTTAATTGCTGATGATATTTGCACCTGTACACTGCGAGCCACCCCTTGATTAAACCGCATCAAAGGCACCTTGGATCCAGTCCACGGCAGTGGGGTCTTGATCTACCCCATAGCGCTGCTCGAAGGCGATTACATCAAAGCGGCAGTCATCATTGCCATAACGTGGATGGGTCTGCAAAAACAGTGCCGCGGTGCGCGAGATTTTGCGTTGCTTGCTGTAGGTGACGCTGGCTGCGGCACCGCCATAGGCGTTGGTATTGCGCGTACGGACTTCGACAAAAATCAGCAGTTTGTTTTTACGCAGGATGAGGTCAATCTCGCCCATCTTGCAGCTATAGTTTTGCTGCACGAGCGCATAGCCCTGCTGGGTCAAAAACAGCAGTGCCCACTCCTCGGCTTGCTGGCCTTTGACATGAGTGGGGCTGGTTGAACGTCCGACGGTCATAGCCCTTCCCTGCGCGATTTAGGCAGATCGTGATGTGGTACAAGGGGTTATAAAGCTTAGCGTGGAATAAGTCCACCCTCAGTGGCTTGAAAGCAGACCGGTGTGCGACGAATGTCGGTATTACTCATCACGATGGTGCCCGTACGGCCGGCAAAGCGTGCACTCGGCGCATGGTCGAGGAGCAGTACGGCAATCTGCCACGCATCGGCGCCAAATGCACGTAGACGCAGTGCGCCACTGGTAAGGCCTTGGCCGTTTAGCGCATTTAACTCCGGCCAGTCAGCTCGGAGCAATGCGGGGGTATCGCAGAACTGTACCCCTGTCGGCAACGGGATGCGACGATCAAACACCAGCGAGGGCGCATAGAGGCGATCACGGGGAAGTTTCAGCGTACTCACCCACTGGCTGCTGCCGAGGATCAGTAGTCCCTGGCTGCGGGTCAGGGTGGCTGGCAGGGTTTTGACGTCGACGGCTTTGAGTTTGCCAGAGACGAGTAAGGCATCGCGAAAGCGTTGCCCGCTGCTAAATTTAGGCTCGGTATAGACATAGAGCTGAGTGACGCCATCGTTTTGGATCTGTTTCAGCAGGGCGGTGGCATCTTCATCGGGTGCGAGGGCAAACTGCCAGACGTTGCGCTGGGTCTGCGGTACTTCATTAAGTGCCAGTACCGGCACGGCAGGGGTAATGTTGACCAGTTCGCCGACTTGTTCGCGCTCCAAGGGGCCGATGACCAGCTCGGTGCCGGGTTTGACTTCTTTGGCCAGTAATATATCCATCGGTTGATCACTACTGTCGACAAAGCGTAACGCTGGTCGTCGAGTTCCTGCATAATACGCAGCGGACAACCCTTCGCGCACGAGTTTGGCTGCGGGTGCGAGGCTGCCATGCTCAGGCAGCAGCACGAGTACCTCTGCATGTGCTGCGGGGATCGCCAGCATGGCAGGCAGCAAGAAAGCAGCACCTGCCTTGATGAGAGATTTATTGATCGTGTTATGCATGATGAATCCATCGCCTAAGTCTACTGAAATATCCTGCTGTGTTTTTTGACGCGTGTATGAACGCGTTTAACACCCCTTGCTTGAAACTGACTACGCTTACTGACTACGGAATATCTTTGCTATGGCTGGAACTTTATTTGTCGTTGCCACGCCGATCGGCAATTTTGATGATTTTACCCATCGCGCTGCCGATACCCTCAAAAACTGCCAGATCATTGCCGCTGAAGATACGCGCCACTCTGGACGCTTGTTGTCCGCTTTTCAGATCAATACCCCGACTACGGCTTGTCATGATCACAATGAAGGTATGCGAGTGCCCGAACTGATCAGCCGCATGCAGCAAGGGGAGCACGTTTCCCTGATCAGCGATGCGGGGACGCCGCTGATCAGTGATCCCGGGTTTCGTCTGGTACGTGCTGCCCATGAGGCCGGTGTCCGCGTCGTACCTGTGCCGGGTGCCTGTGCCGCCATCACTGCCCTGTCCGCGTCTGGATTACCCAGCGACCGCTTTAGTTTTGAAGGCTTTTTACCGGCAAAAACCCATGCACGCAAACAAACATTAGAGGCGCTGAAAAAAGATCCGCGCACGTTGATATTCTATGAAGCGCCGCACCGAATTGTGGATAGTTTGTCGGACTTGGTTGAGGTTTTTGGTATAGATCGTGAAGCCTGTATCGCGCGCGAGATTACCAAAACCTTTGAAACGATTAAGAAAGATACGCTCGGCTTCCTGCTCGATTTTGTACAAAATGACAACTATCAGCAGCGCGGCGAGATCGTGCTGGTGATCGGCGGATTTAATGCCGAGCAGGAAGTAGAAAACACTGAGGCGACGGATAAGCTATTGCAGCGTTTGCTGCAGGATCTCTCGGTGAAAGCAGCAGCGCAGCTGGCATCCGAGCTGACCGGAATTAAAAAGAATGAACTGTATCAGCGGGCGCTACTGTTAAAAGGTGAGTGATGGCGGTCGTCGTCGCGAGTGGCTGTCCATAATAAAACGCCGCAGCGTCCACAGGGTTCTCCGCTAGAACCGTGTGGATGCTGCGGCGCAAATACACCGATGCTAAAGCGGCGTAGGATCAATCCCCACGCACAGTTTCATCGGGTGGGACTTCTTGAATCTGGCCACCTTGTGCCAAAAAGCGGGCAACTTCGTCTTCGAGCTGCTGGCGAATATTGCGTTTGGCACTGGGTGATAAACTTTCGGCTTCTGCTTGGTCGTCCGGCAACGGGCGACCTTCTCCGTCGCCTTTGGCAACGCCAGATGCAGCATCAACCTCACCCTCTTCGGCACCTACGACAGCCTCTACATCGTCTATGCTGTCGTCATCCGATGTATCTTCGGTGGGATCTACACCTTCATAGTCATCATCATAATCAGTGCTGCTCATCGACATCTCCTTTTCTACGTCTTACTTATACACGACATACAATCATTTAATTTCAGCGCTTTATATCATATATATGCGCACATCACGATGATTACAACTCGAATTTTGAGCGATTAAATCAACTGGATATCGCGATGGTTTAACTTTAGCAAGCAGCGCTGCCGCGCGCTAGTCTTGTTCATCATTTTCACGGACGATTATTGTGCTTTGTCTGATTGGATCATCTCGCGTGACTTTTTAAAAAGCGCTATGGCCTATGACGGCATGCGGTAGCGTGTGCCTCGGATCGCACCGCGCCCACTGGCTTCATCGCTGATGGCTGCCCGGACCGCGGCTAAACCGGCCAAGGCGTGCATGCCCTCACCGCGCAGCCACATGATGCCTTGCAGCTCTGAGCCTTGCAGCCAGCCCAGTAGGGACAAGCCATGCATCATGAGGCTATTGGGCAATTTGCGTGTGCGCTCATAGCGTTTCAAGGTTTGGCGGTGCGCCCATAGCCCACGGGTGTGATCATGCAGCAGTGCATCGGCTAATACCGCGGCATCCAGGCAGCCCAGATTGACACCCTGCCCTGCCATGGGGTGGATGACGTGAGCTGCATCACCGATCAGTACCAAGCCATCGACTGTATATTGCTTGGCCTGCTGGGCTTTCAAGGGGAATACCCCGCGAGACTCAATTGCCGTCACGTCGCCCAAAGCATAGCCACTGGCTGCGGCCAGTGCATGTTGGAGCCGTGCATCGTCCCAGTCTGCCATATCCAGCGCATCGACGGCTGGTAGCGTCCATACCACCGACTGCCAGTGGTCGTGTTCATCAGCGGGCTGGTTGGGCTGATTGGCCAGAGGTAATAATGCCAAGGGGCCCGTAGGCAAAAAAACTTGGCGAGCGATGCCTGCATGCGGCTGAGTGGTGCGGATCGCGCAGGTCAACGCCATCTGCTTATAGTCGAGTTGGTCGGTGAGGATGCCAGCCATCTGCCGAACCATAGAACCTGCGCCATCTGCACCGATAATCAGCGCTGTGCGATAGCGCTGGCCATTCTCTATGGTTACCTGCCAGTCATCGCTGTAGCGTTCGATTTGTTTCAGGCGGGTGGACTGCAGATAGTGTGCGCCGAGCTGCTGCTGCATGACTTGCTGCAGTGCCAATGACAGCACGCTGGGCTCGACCATGCTGCCGAGTAGCGGTTGCTGCTGCACCAATTGTTTGGCGAGCACCTCTGCCCCATCGACTTGGCCAAAATCCAAGATACCGCGGCCATCCCGTGACCAGACCTGCATACCTTGGTAGGGGGCATGGCGCGCGACTTGAGACCAGACGCCCGTGCGAGTCAGGAGACTTAAGCTGGCCGGACTCAGTGCCCAGACGCGTGCATCGCGCTGGCGGAGTAGTTGCTCAGTGCGCGCACTATCGGTCAGTGGCGGTGCGGCATCGATCACTAAGGGAGTGATGCCTCCTTCAG
>JASLJP010000051.1 GCA_030152425.1 Aquirhabdus sp. | reverse complement strand
CTCGAAGACTACACCACCCATCTGCTGACCTACCTCGACATTCCGAAAGTGACCCCACTGAAGATCGTGGTCAACGCCGGTAACGGCGCGGCGGGTCATGTCATTGATGCGCTGGAAGCACGCTTTGCCAGCCTGAATATTCCGATCAGCTTCGTCAAAATCCATCACGAGGCCGATGGCACATTCCCGAACGGCATCCCTAACCCGATCCTGCTGGAAAACCGCGCCGCGACCATCGCTGCGGTACAACAGCACAAGGCCGACTTTGGCGTGGCGTGGGACGGCGACTTTGACCGCTGCTTCCTGTTTGATGAGCACGGCGCGTTTATCGAAGGCTACTACATTGTCGGTTTGCTCGCGCAGGCCTTCCTGCTCAAGCATCCGGGCGAAAAGGTCATCCATGATCCACGCCTGACGTGGAACACCATCGATATCGCGCAGGCTGCTGGCGGCGAAGCGATCCAGTGCAAAACCGGCCACGCCTTTATCAAAGAGCGCATGCGCATCGAGAATGCCATCTACGGCGGCGAGATGAGCGCCCATCACTATTTCCGTGACTTCGCCTACTGCGACAGCGGCATGATTCCTTGGCTGCTGGCGGTCAATCTGCTGTGCAATACTGGCAAAGGCCTGTCGACCCTGGTCAGCGAGCGCATGGCCGCCTACCCCTGCAGCGGCGAGATCAACTTCCGCGTGGAAAACAGCGCCGCGATCATCGACAAGATCCTGCAACACTATAGCGCGGGCAATCCCGAGCTGGATCGCACCGACGGCCTCAGCGTATCGTTCGCCGACTGGCGCTTTAACGTGCGCACCTCAAACACCGAGCCGCTGTTGCGCCTCAACGTTGAGGCACGCGGTGTGGGTGCAGCCGAGCGCATGACCAGCCGCACGGCCGAGCTACAGGGACTGATCGGCACCGAGCCGCAAAACAGCTATTAAGACGTGCGAAAGTGCGTCTGAGTACAATACATTGATTCTGGAAACGCAATAATGGCAATTTTGGTAACCGGCGCAGCGGGTTTTATTGGCAGCAACTTTGTGCTGGACTGGCTGGCGCATCATGACGAACTGGTCATCAGCCTCGACAAGCTGACCTATGCGGGCAATCTGGCCAATCTGGCCATGGTGGCGGAAAACCCTCACCATAAGTTTGTTCAAGCCGATATCGCCGACACCGCCACCATCTCCGAACTGCTACGCAAGCACAGCGTACGCGCCGTGCTGAACTTTGCCGCCGAAAGCCATGTCGACCGCTCGATCAGTGGCCCGGAAGCGTTTATCCAGACCAATATCGTCGGCACATTTAAGCTACTCGAAACCGTGCGCAGCTACTGGTCGGAGCTGGCCGAGCCGGCAAAAACTGCCTTTCGTTTCCTGCATGTCTCGACCGACGAAGTCTACGGCTCGCTGTCCAAGACCGATCCGGCCTTCTGTGAAGAAAAGCGTTACGAGCCGAACAGCCCCTACTCGGCCAGTAAAGCCGCATCCGACCATCTGGTGCGTGCCTATCACCACACCTATGGTCTGCCGGTACTGACCACCAACTGCTCGAACAACTACGGCCCGTATCACTTTCCGGAAAAGCTGATCCCGCTGTGTATCCTGAATGCTTTAAGCGGCAAAACCCTGCCGATCTATGGCGATGGCCAGCAGATCCGCGACTGGCTGTATGTCACTGACCACTGTAGTGCCATTCGCCGTGTGCTCGAAGCGGGCACGCTGGGCGAGACCTATAACGTCGGCGGCTGGAACGAAAAAGCCAATCTCGACGTCGTTCATACCTTGTGCAGCATTTTGGATGAGCTACAGCCGCGCAAAGATGGCCAGTCCTATCGCAGTCAGATCGTCTTTGTCGCCGACCGCGCCGGACACGACCGCCGCTACGCCATCGACGCCCGTAAACTGGAGCGCGAGCTGGGCTGGAAACCCGCCGAAACCTTTGATACCGGCATCCGCAAAACGGTCGAATGGTATCTGGCCAACCAAGTCTGGGTCGGCAATGTCACCAGTGGCGTCTATCGCGACTGGGTCGCCAAGCAGTATCAAGCATGAAGGCCGCACCCATAAATATCCTGCTGCTGGGCAAAAATGGCCAAGTGGGCTGGGAGCTGCAGCGCGCCCTCAGCCCGCTCGGTATCCTGCATGCCCACGACCGCACGACGGCCAACCTTGACGATCCCGAATCGCTGCGCACCCTGATCCACACGCTCGCACCGGACGTGATCGTCAATGCCGCGGCCTATACTGCCGTGGACAAAGCCGAAAGTGATCAGGACAGCGCCGCTCGGGTGAATCACGCAGCGCTGCAAGTCATCAGCGCAGAGATCAAGCAACTGGGCGGCTGGCTGATCCACTACTCGACCGACTATGTGTTTGACGGCACTAAAGATGGTGCCTATGGCGTCGACGACCCGACCTGCCCGCTGAATGTCTATGGCCAGACCAAGCGCGGTGGCGAACTGGCGATTACCGCATCAGGCTGCAAGCATCTGATCCTGCGTACCAGTTGGGTCTATGCCAGCCGCGGGGGTAACTTTGCTAAAACCATGCTGCGCTTGGCGGCGGAGCGCGACAGCCTGAATGTAGTGGCGGATCAGATCGGCGCACCGACCAGTGCCGAACTCATCGCCGATGTCACAGCGCTGGCGATCTACCGCCTCCAGCAGGATGCTGCGCTTGCCGCACGTGCCTCAGGCATTTATCACCTCGCAGCGAGCGGGGAAACCAGCTGGCACGGCTATGCCCAGTATGTGATCGGTCTGGCCGCCCAGCGCGGCTTTGTGCTCAAGGTCACACCGGAGCAAGTGCAGCCGATCCCGGCCAGTGCCTATCCGGTGCCTGCCGCGCGACCGCTTAACTCACGTTTAGATACACACAAACTACGCAATTTGCTGCAGATTCAACTGCCCGACTGGCGCTATCATGTGCAGCGCCTTGTGGCCGAGCTACCACTGCCTTAAGCAACACGCGCAGGAATGCGCCAGATAACAACCATGCCGTCACGGCCGCCTTTGATGAGAGCACACTATGAAACGTAAAGGTATTATTCTTGCCGGGGGGTCAGGCACACGCCTCCACCCTGCGACCCTCGCCATCTCAAAGCAACTGCTGCCCGTCTATGACAAACCGATGGTCTATTACCCCCTGTCTACCCTGATGCTGGCCGGCATTCGCGAAATCCTCATCATCTCTACGCCACAAGACATTCCGCGCTTTGAGCAACTCCTTGGCGACGGGAGTCAATGGGGGCTGTCGTTAAGCTACGTGGTGCAGCCGAGTCCCGATGGACTGGCGCAGGCATTTATCCTCGGCGAAGAATTCCTTGGCGATGACCACTGTGCGCTGGTGCTGGGCGACAATATCTACCATGGTCATGACTTTACCCAACTGCTGTCCAATGCCAGCAACAAGCAGTCAGGCGCCACAGTGTTTGCCTATCACGTCCAAGACCCAGAGCGCTATGGTGTGGCCGAGTTTGACGCCAGCGGTAAAGTGCTGTCGCTGGAAGAAAAACCGAAAGTGCCGAAATCCAACTACGCCATCACCGGCCTGTATTTCTACGACAATCAAGTGGTCAAACTGGCCAAGCAGATCAAACCGTCGGCGCGCGGCGAGCTGGAAATCACCGACCTAAATGGCCTGTATTTAGAGCAGGGCCAACTGTCGGTCGAGCTGATGGGGCGCGGCTATGCGTGGCTGGATACCGGCACCCATGACTCGCTGCTCGAAGCCAGCCAGTTCATTGCTACGGTAGAAAAACGCCAAGGCCTCAAAGTGGCCTGCCCGGAAGAGATCGCCTTCCATAATGGCTGGATCGACCGTGTGCAACTGGCCGAGTTGGCGAAGCCACTGGCCAAAAACGGCTATGGCCAATACCTGCTCAAACTGCTGAATGAGAAGATTTTTTAATGAACGCCATTAAACTCGCCATCCCGGATGTCGTGCTGTTTACCCCGAAGTTTTTTGGTGATGATCGCGGCTTCTTTTTTGAAAGTTTCAGCCAAGCGGCATTTGAAGCGGCCACCGGCCTAAAACGCACGTTTGTGCAAGACAACCACTCCAAATCGGCGCGCGGCGTGCTGCGCGGCCTGCACTATCAGCTCGACCCGATGGCGCAGGGCAAACTGGTGCGTGTGGTACAGGGCGAAGTATTTGATGTCGCAGTGGATATCCGCAAAAACTCACCGACCTTTGGCCAGTGGGTGGGCGAGATCCTCTCGGCGGAAAACCGCAAGCAACTGTGGGTGCCGGAAGGCTTTGCCCACGGTTTTGTCACCCTGTCAGAGACGGCGGAGTTTTTGTACAAAACCACCAACACCTATGCACCGGAAACCGAAGGCTCGATCATCTGGAATGATCCTGATCTCGCCATCGACTGGCCGATGACGGGCGAGCCGCTGCTGTCCGGCAAAGACCAGCAGGCGCCTCGTTTTAAAGAGGCTAAGTACTTTGAACGCTAAGCGAGGCTTGCTTGTTGATCATTAGCGCCTAAGCTATAATGCGCGATTGGGCAGTAGTGGCCTCGATGGGGTCGGTTCTGTAAAGACTCTGCCCGCTAAAAATAAGCATGACAATCGCGATACAAGGATGAGCGATTTGATACAGCCGCTTGCGGAAGCGAGTCTCACCATAGACCCGACCACGCCTAATCATCAACCCACGCCGTCTCCCGAAGTGCTAGGTAAACCGATGACCTTTGCCGCGCCATGCAATCGCAGTGTAATCTGCGCCGACACCTTATTTGATTTCAGCAATCAGATGATCAGCGATCAGGATTTTGCTGTCTTGATCGACAAAGCGACGTCTGCAGGTTTGCAGGATGCCATCAACGCGTTAAAGAATGGTGACATCCTCAACCCAACTGAAGGCCGTAAAGTGCTCCATACCGCACTGCGCGCCCACTCGACTCCGGAGCTGCCCGGTGAGATGCAACAGCATATCGCCGAGGCCATCGCCGTCCGCGCCAAGATGCGCGACTTCGTCGACAACCTGCACCAAAATCGCATCACCGGCGCAACCGGCAAACCGATCCGCTATGTGGTCAATATCGGGGTAGGTGGCTCCAATCTGGGTGCCCTGCTGGTCACCCAAGCGCTGGCGCGCCTGAGACACCCTGCGGTCAAGGTCTACTTTGTCGCCAATATCGATGCCGATGATTTAAACGAAGTCCTACTGCAGGTCGATCCAGAAGAAACGCTGTTTTTGATCACCAGCAAGACCTTTACCACCTTCGAAACGATTCAGAACGCCCATGCCGCCTGTCAGTGGTTGGAACAAAAACTGAATCTGCCGCGTGCCACGGTGGTTGCCGAACACTTTGTCGGGATCACAGCCGCCGTTGACGTTGCCCGTGACTTTGGCATCCGCGCGGATCATATTTTTGAATTCTGGGATTGGGTCGGTGGGCGCTTCTCGCTGTGGTCTGCCGTCGGTCTGCCGATTGCGGCTGCCGTGGGCATGGATCATTTCGAGGCGCTGCTCGATGGCGCGCGTACCATGGATGAACACTTCTTCTCGGCGCCACTCGGGCAAAACATCCCGGTGATCATGGGTTTGATCGGTGCGTGGAATATTGAGGTGAATCATGCTGCGGGGCTGTCCATCGCCCCCTACAGTCATGGACTGCGCTCGTTTCCGGCCTATATGCAGCAATTGGAAATGGAGTCGAATGGCAAGGGCATCGATATCGATGGCCAACCGATCAAAACGCGTACCGCGCAGATCGTGTTTGGCAGTGTTGGCAGTAATGGCCAGCATGCCTATTTTCAGATGCTGCATCAGGGCACCCGTCAGATTCCAACCGACTTTATCGCCATCGCCGAAGACCCGCATATTTTTAGCGGTCACCAAGACCAGCTACTGGCCAACTGCTTTGCCCAGAGTGCCGCTTTGGCTAACGGCAAGCACTACCCCGATGCACCGCATAAGACCTGCGCCGGTGGCCAGCGCTCGACGGTGATCATCTTGCCTGCGCTGACCCCATTCAATATCGGTTTGCTGCTGGCTGCCTACGAGCACAAGATCTTTGTCCAAGCGCAAATGTGGCGCATCAACGCCTTTGATCAGTGGGGCGTAGAACTTGGAAAATCTCTGGCTCACGATATTTTACCGATCCTGCAAGGTACAGCAGCCGGCACTCAGCTCGACGAAAGTACCCAGCACTGGATCGCACATGTCGCACGCGTACGCAACGCGTGATCTGCCACGATCGCTTCGAGGTTTATACGCATTGTGAATGAGACAACCATGAACCCGCATGTCCCGAAATCAATCTCACCGCTCGGTCTTTATCGTACGGTTCATACCCATCGTAGCCTGATCTACAGCCTGATCAAGCGTGAGGTAGTCGGACGCTATCGCGGCTCGACGCTGGGACTCCTGTGGTCGTTTTTTAACCCTCTGTTGATGCTGGCCGTCTATACTTTTGTGTTTAGTGTCGTGTTTCAGGCGCGCTGGTCGGGCGGTTCCGGCTCCAAAGTCGAATTTGCGCTGGTGCTGTTTTCGGGCTTGCTGCTGTTTAATCTATTTTCCGAGTGTGCCAATCGCGCACCACAGCTCATCATCAGCAACGTCAACTATGTCAAAAAAGTAGTCTTCCCACTGGAAATCCTCCCCATCGTGTCCTTGGGGGCAGCCGGATTTCACTTTGCGATCAGTCTGTTGGTCTGGTTGATTTTTTATGTGATCTTTTTTGGCTTACCGCCTGTCAGCATCTTGCTGCTGCCGATCCTTATCCTCCCATTTTTGCTGTTTATCCTTGGCGTGAGCTGGTTCTTGAGCGCGCTGGCAGTGTATATCCGCGATGTCGGGCAAGTCGTAGGGCTCGGCACTATGGTACTGATGTATCTGTCGCCGATTTTCTATCCGGCGTCGATACTGCCACCGGCGTACCGCGCCTTTATCCAGATCAGCCCGCTGACTGTCATCGTCGAACAAGCGCGCGATCTAATGCTGTGGGGCAAGGGCATGAACTGGACGGTCTGGAGTCTGTATTCGGTGGTGGCGTTACTCATTGCTTGGCTCGGCTTTGCCTGGTTCCAAAAAACGCGTAAGGGGTTTGCCGATGTCCTCTGAGATCGCGATTTCCATCCACAACGTCTCCAAGCGGTTTGAAATGTATGCCCGACCACGTGATCGGCTGCTGCAGTTCTTTAGCGCGGGAAAACGCGAATACTTCAAAGAGTTCTGGGCGCTGCATAACATTTCCTTTGAGGTGGCACGCGGCGAAACCGTCGCGATCATGGGCACCAACGGCAGTGGCAAAAGCACGCTGCTGCAGATCATCGCCGGGACACTGACCCCAAGCATGGGCGAGATCCGCTGCAATGGTCGACTGGCAGCGCTGCTTGAACTTGGCTCCGGGTTTAACCCTGAGTTTACCGGTCGGGAAAATGTTTATCTCAATGGCGCTGTGCTCGGCATGTCGCGTGAGGAGATGGCCGCACGTTTCGACAGCATCGAACGCTTCGCCGATATCGGCGACCATATCGACCAGCCGGTCAAAACGTACTCCAGCGGGATGTATGTGCGACTGGCGTTTGCGGTACAGGCCTGTGTCGAACCGCAAATCCTCATCGTCGATGAGGCGCTGTCGGTCGGAGATGAGAAATTCCAGCGCAAATGCTTTGAATATATCGAACGCTTGCGCGCCAATGGCAGCTCGATCCTGATGGTCACCCACTCGACCTCAACGGTAGAAAAATTTTGCCAGCGCGCGGTGCTGCTGCACAAAGGCGAGATCCACGGCATCGGCTCGGCCAAGACGATCATCGATCAGTACCACGCGCTGCTGTATTCGGATGAGCAAGCCTACCTGCGCTATGTCCATAGCCAGAACCCAGACCAGCCTCCACAAGACATGGCGAACGCCAGCACGCTGCACCGTGGCCTGCGCGCCGTGATCACCGACTGGCAAACGCTCACCCTAGACGGGGTGGCGAGCGAAACCTACACCTCTGGAGATAGGCTCAAAGTACGCTTTGCCGTCGATATCCTGGACCACATCGCGGCGATTCAGGCTGGGGTTCTGATTCGTACGGTCGAAGGCGTGACCGCCTTTGGCACCAGCACCATGTACCACGGCAAAAATGTGGTCGACGCCCATGCCGGTCAAACCGTGCAGTTTGAGTTTGATATCGCCCTAGCGCTGTGTAGCGGCAGCTATTTCATCACTCTGGCCATCGCCGAGGCGATCTCCGAACACGACATGCGTTATCTGGATCGCAAAACCGATGCCATGGTGGTCAAGATCAGTCCGACCCACGCCATGGGCAGCGGCATCGCCGCACTGGATGCAACCATCACCGTCACGGATATCACTACACCATGACCGCGATCCTCATCATCAGCGAAGCATTTGACATCGGCGGCTTAGAAACCTATATCCGCCGTGAAATCGTCGCACTCAGCAGCGCAGGCTACCGCGTCCATCTGGCGACCGGTACGCACTTCAATCCGCTGCTGGTTCCAGCAGCGACCTGCTCGGTACACAGTGACCTGCGCATCGGCCCAGACGCCACCGTCGGTGATTTTATCGATGCGGTCGATGCACTGCGCCAACTGATCCGCGTACATGCGATCACGGCGATCCATGCCCATCCGTTTACCTCCTTACTGCCCGCCATGGCAGCGGCAGAACTGGAAGGTATCGCCTTTGTCCTCACGCTGCACGGTCCAGCATCCCTCAGTTCATCGTACGGCGCGCTGTATGATTTTTTACTCAATCATGTCGTGCTGCCGGATGCAGGGCTGGTGGTCAGTGTGTCGCCCGAGGTCACAGCTTTGGCGGCGCCCTATCGGGTCGACACCCCGCTGTTGACCCTGCCCAATACGGTGGCTCTACCGGAACAGGGCAGTCATGCAGTCGAGATTGATCCCCGCTGGCTGGTGGTTAGCCGACTGGACAGCGCCAAGCTGCCCGGCGTGATCGCATTTATCGAATATGCGCGTGATGCGGCGCTGGCGGGCGTGGTGGTGATCGGCGATGGTCCGGCCCGTAGCCAGTTAGAACTGTTCATCCGTCAGGCCGAGTTGGGTATGTTTGTCGAGCTGCGCGGATTTCAAGCCGACATCTATCCGCTGCTCCAAACCTATGGCGGCGTGGCCGGTATGGGACGTGTGGTTCTGGAAGGATTATCCAATCAACGGCCGGTCTGCCTGATCGGCTACGACGGCGTCAAGGGCATAGTGGATCCTGAGCTGTTCGAAACCGCAGCCTATGCCAACTTTTCCGGCCGCAATCTGGCCAATATCAGCGCAGAACGCTTCAATGCACAGGTGTCGTGTGTATTAAATGTTACACACCCCACACTGTCAGGGATAATGCGTGACCGTTATGCAGAGTCGGTTGTATGGCAGCAATTCATGGCTGCCCTTGCCCAACTGCCTGCTGCCCAAACCAGGC
>JASLJP010000041.1 GCA_030152425.1 Aquirhabdus sp. | reverse complement strand
GCGTGATCAGCCTCCCAGGTCAGCAGTTGGATCGGGGTGGGGTTATAGCCCTTGCACGGGTTATTGAGCTGTGGGCAGTTCGAGATCAGCACGACCAAATCTATTTCAGCGGTGATTTCGACGTACTTGCCCGCGCCGGAGATGCCATCGGCAAAATACAGTTGCCCATCGGCCAGCACCGGCACATTCATAAAAAAGTTGATATTGGCACCAATATCCCGCACCCCCAGACCGACCTCTTCGGCCAAGCTAAAAGTCGTCAGCGCAGTCATAAAATTATCGCGACAGGAGTGCATGGGGCGTTTGTCCATCGCATAGCGCACGGTATTGCTCTCGCAGGAGCAGGCGCCGCCGACGGTGTCGTGACGGCCGCAGGTATCGGCGCTGATGGTCGCCATGACACGGCCATCGCTGGAGTAGAGCTTGGAGCCGAGGCCGAGATAGAGCTGACCCGACCGGCTAATGGTCTGCGCGGGGCTATAGCGCTCGGTAGGGTCGGCCGCGCTATAAAAAATCGTGTCGACGGCTTGATTGCCCTCTAGGTCGACGATGCGAAAGCGTTGACCTTTTTTTACCCGTCCCATCCAAGGCTCACCCGCAGCGCAGGTTTCGGCAAGGATGGCGCTCGCGGCAGTCAGCGGGCTATCGAGCAATGGTGCAGAGAGTTGGAAGTTGGCCGGAGTCGCTGTAGATTGAGTGGTCATGGTTTTATACTCCTGCGCCGATCGGGGATGTTAAGTAGTAGCGGTCGTTGTTTTCATAGCCGCGCGTGTTTTGCGGGCAGGAGATGCGGCAGACGTCATCGAGGGCGACCGGTGCAGCGGCATAGGCGCTGATCAGGATCGGAGCGGGGGCGTATACGGTGGCGGGATTTAGCGGGTGCGGGCTGGTTGAGAACACCACAAGGGTATCCATTTCAAAACGTAGCTCGACATAGTCTTCGGCGCTGGCGTGGTCGGCATGCCAGCACAGCGTACCGTTTTCGGCGACCGACACTTTGCTAAAGAAATTAACCGGCATAGCGAGGTCGCGCTTACCCAGCCCCCATTTGGCCAGCTCGATCAGCAAGCCTTCGCGTCCACTACGATACATGTCATTGCGCGCTGCACCAAAATCGCGCGTGCCGTATTGGGCTGCCATCTGCGCAGCATCACTGACCCCGCACAAAGCATCGTTCCAGCCGGTGCTATCGGCGACGATGGCGCAGAGGATGCGCCCCATATCGGAGTAGCAGACATGGCCGGTCGTTAAGAAAGCCGTATGCTGGGCTTTCAGACTATCTGGGGCGTTATAGCGTTCGAGTTTTTCCTCGGCATTAAAGAACAGCGCCGAGAGATTGGCATTGGCGGCTTGTGTGGTCAGGCGCAGTACGGTGCCACGGCGGATACGCGCTGACCAATGGCAACCACCGGGCAGCAGGTCTTGCCAGAGGGCAGGCTGGTCTTTGGGAATAGTAGATACGGATGCAGCAGATGACTTAGACGACAATGATGACATGGCGAGACTCCAGAACTTAGGCTGTCGAGAGGACGTGCAACCTCACGCAAATGACGAAATGTCATATCGCATGCAGTTACCTTAATCTCCCGGGCTTTTGTCCCGCCGTGTAATGTAGGTGCGCCCAGATGGGCAGCACGCACACCGGTTGCTCTCGGACCAGTCATTCAAACCTGCTGTGCAGTTGAATCGGAACCCTAGCGACCTTTTTTGATGCAGAAGACCGCAAATGTGTCCTCTCGTACAAAGCATAATGCAAATTTTACGCCAGTGTTAGTGGTTTCTTGCGAATTTAGTGGGGAAGCGAATTTGAGGTCAGCGCGGGAACACCGGGTCCTGCAGGGGGATAGGCCGCAAAGCTGGGGAACTGCTCCATGGCTGTGGCCAATGCATTGATCGCCGGGTAGTCGGCTGCGACCACGGTGTCGGCCAGCATATCTCGTGTAAAACGCCAGACGACGGTGCTGGTGATCATGCCTTGGCTGATGTCTTTGTCGGCGACGATAAAGCCGGGCTTCAAGATGGCGGCATTCAATGCTTGCAGTGCTGCCCGCAGTTGCTCGGTGATACGATTGATCCATGGCTGATGTTGTTTGTCCTGTGGCCGCAGGTTGCGCTCGTAGACCAGTTGCACGCCTTTTTCACAGGCAGCGAGTGCCAGACTGACCACATGCAGTTCGAGCTGTAGTGCGGGAAGCGCCGTCGGCAGGAGGGTGCGCGGCGCGGCCAACGCTTCGGCATAGCTGATGATCAGGTTGGAGTCGAGCAGCAGGGTGCCGTCGTCACAGACCAGTGTCGGTGCTTTGACCACGGGATTGATCTGTTTGAATTGCTCAAAGGTACTGAATACCGAAACGGCCCGATGCTCAAAGGGAAGCCCCAGTAGCCTTAGACTGATCGCCGTGCGGCGTACATAGGGGGAGTCCATCATTCCGATTAATTGCATCGCCACCCTCCACTAGACTTTTTTGATGGATCGAGTCTAGCAAAAAGAATGGCTTGTTGCTGATGCCGATCAATAGGGAGAGGGTTCTGCCCGTAAAAAATGCTCGATTTCATCAATACGCAGTCCGGCATCGTGATATCCCAGCTGGATCAACTCGCGGGTAAACGCGGAGTCAAACAGCAGGAAACTGGTCAAGTCGGCGCTTTGCGCATCGGGATGACCGAGGCCATCCATCAGATAGCGGATGCTACGCGGCATCCGGTGCTCCAGCGTCTTGGCGATGATGCCGATGTCTGCCGAGGGCGAGATGACCATCGGGGTCACCACGCGCATTGGTTCGCGCAGCGTGGAGGGATCGCGCTGGGCGAGCGGGATGCTGTCTTCGAGGGCGTTATAGGCTTTGACAAACTCATTCATGCGCTTGAGGTGATCAATATCGGCATCGAGATGATCCAGAAAGATCGCATTCATCAGCGTGCCGCAGATTTGTGACAAGGGCGGACGTTGCAACTGCGCGTCATAGTCTTCATCGAGCGCCAGCTCTGAGCGGAGCAAGCTATCGGCAGATTCCTGACAGCGCACGCCAATGGCAAACAGTCGTTCCGCCCCCAAACGGATCGCAGGGCTCAGCGGTGTCGTCAGTCGCATCGCGCCGTCACCAAAATAGGCGATATTGCCCCCAGTCTTGATCGGCACAGGCTGAAACACCAAGGGAATCGCGGCTGAAGCAAGGATGTGGTCGGAGGTCAGGTGAGTCGCCAATGCGACGCGGCGGCTTTTGTTCCACAGCGGATGACCCGCTTGACCTTGGATAAAGGTAAAGGCTTTGCCGGAATGATATCCCGTCGCGGTCACGCCAAAGGCATACAGGTCGCCACTTTTGATGGCGCCGTCGATGCCGGATAAGTCGATCTGTGTTTCGACAAATTGGCGCAGCGGCGTGGCATCGACAAAGGATTTTAGCCGTCCAGCACCGACCAATCCGCCAAACGCAAAATCCATGGCAGCCTCATAGCCGGTCTGTACCAGAGATTGGGTGTCATAGCGGAACACCTGCTTGGCCGATAGGTTGGCCCACAGCTTGACGATCATACGTGCCCCGGCGGTGAAGTCCGACGTATTGGCCGCGATGGCGGAACCATTCAAAGCCCCTGCCGACGTGCCCGTCACGATTTTGAACGGCGATGGTTTCCCGATAAAGGCGGGGATTTCACTGAGGCGTTTGAGCACACCTGCATGATAGGCGCCACGTGCACCGCCTGCAGTGAGCACCAATCCGATCATATTGTTGGGGGTGAATTTGGGTATAGGCTTCGACATAAGTACTCTTCCTGTTGAGGGTGTCTATCGTCATACACGCGTTTGGGTATACAGCTGTTCAGCAAGTCTTATGCCAGCCTGTGTTACCAAAGATGTCGGGATCGGGCGGAGACAGAGCATGCGAAAGGTGGAGACCTACACAGAGGCTAGCATCAAGGAAGGGCGTTAATGTTTAATGACAACGGCTGCTGACATGACAGGGCGATCAGCCCATCTTGAGGACGACTTCGAGTACAAATTTGCTGCCCAAGAAACCCAGCAGCAGCAAGCCGAAACCCCACAGGGTAAAGGTGACCGCGCGATGGCCGCGCCAGCCCATACGCCAGCGACCGAGCAATAGCGCGCCGAAGGTGAGCCAAGACAGCACACTGAACACGGTTTTATGCACCAAATGCTGTGCCATCATGTTGTCGACCGACAGTGCACCGAGCCCCAAAGCACCCGTGAGCAGCACAAAACCGAGCAGTAGCATGTCGAACAGCAGCGACTCCATGGTCTGCAGCGGCGGCAGCATCTTGACCCAGATGCGGCGTTCGCTTTTATGCTTTAGCTCACGGATCTGGACTTTGAGCAAGATCGCCTGAATCGCGGCCATGAGCAGGACACAGTACGCCGCCAGCGACAGCACGATATGCCACTCTAGGCCATGACCGATCTGCGCCAGGGGCTGATAGGGTGCCTGCCAGAGAGCCCCCGCCAGCAAACCGGCCGTCGCCACCGGAATCGCCAGCAGGTTCAGGGCGATGACCGGCCTATAGGTGCTAAAGACAAAGGTGAAGGTCAGCATCAGCCAACTGGTCAGGGACAGAATGTTAAACAAGTTAAAATCAACCCCATAGGGCGTGATCAGGTCGGGCAGCAACAGATAGGCGTGCAGGCTCAAACCGATGAACAGCAGGATCAGACTGGCTAAATGCTTGGGTTTGCGCTGACTGAGCAACTGAGCCAGTAGCGGCCAGAATGTTCCCGCATAGGCAATCAGTGCCAAAAAGAGCACAACCAATTGCCCGTCACTCAATGGATGAGGCGGGATCGAGGTGAGCGTGCTATTCGTCAAGGCATTCATGCCGTATTTCGTCTACCATTAAAAATTGAAGATGCGCTAAAGTATAGCCCACAAAATTAAGCCTATGATACAGCGCGGATAAAGACTCGCAGAGTTTTGTCGCTGCTTTGTCTTTAATGGACCGCAGCGCTTATTTTAAAAGTCGGGGAGGTCAAGCTGTATCAGCACGGGCGTTTCGATATTGATGTCGGGGATGGCTTCGAGCACGTTGTGGCCGATCAAATCGACTCTCTGCAGCGTCACGTCCCCTAAAAGAGGGCGTGCAGCGCTTCCGCAGGCATGGCCTGCGTTGCGCTGGGCGGATATTTTTGCACACCCAACGGCCGTCATTGCTATTTAATCGCGCATGAATACGCTAAAATGGTCGGCTGTTTAAGATGGAATTTATCGGGCGGCGCCCCATTAAACTAACAGGGATGCACGATCGCGGCATGCTGCCGCGCCGACCATTTTTCAAAATCGTTTTTCAAATTCGTAAATTAGGCTTGTAGCACATTATGTTTGATACGCTAACCGACCGCTTAACCCAGAGTCTGCGCAATATTTCGGGCACAGGCCAACTGACTGAAGACAATATCAAAGATACCCTGCGCGAAGTCCGTATGGCGCTGCTCGAAGCAGACGTCGCACTGCCCGTTGCCCGCGAGTTTATCGAAAAAGTCAAAACTGAAGCGCTGGGTCAGGAAGTCCTCAAACAGCTATCTCCCGGTCAGGCCTTTGTCAAAATCGTTTTTGACCAATTGACTGCGATGATGGGCGCGGCCAATGAAAGCCTCGACCTGCATGCCAAACCCCCTGTGATCATCCTGCTCGCCGGTCTGCAAGGGGCGGGTAAAACCACCACCGCCGGTAAGCTGGCCAACTTCCTGAAAACCCGTCAGAAAAAGAAAGTGATGATGGTATCGGTCGACGTCTATCGTCCTGCCGCGATCGAGCAGTTGCGCAGTGTGTCGGCCTCGGTCGGTGCATTGTTTGTGCCGTCGGACAGCGGCGAACAGCCGCTGGATATTGTGAAACGCGCCATCGAGCAAGCCAAGATTCAATTCGCCGATGTGTTGATCGTCGATACTGCGGGTCGTCTGCATATCGATGAGTCGATGATGGACGAGATCAAGGGCCTGCATGCCGCGATCCATCCGACCGAAACCCTGTTTGTGGTCGACTCGATGACCGGACAGGATGCCGCCAATACCGCCAAGGCGTTTAACGATGCCCTGCCGCTGACCGGTGTGATCCTGACCAAGACCGACGGCGATGCGCGCGGTGGTGCGGCACTGTCGGTGCGTGCCATTACCGGCAAGCCGATCAAATTCTTAGGGATGGGTGAAAAGCTCGATGC
>JASLJP010000023.1 GCA_030152425.1 Aquirhabdus sp. | reverse complement strand
GTCTGACCAACAGCGCGGCCTTGTGCGGCGTATGCATTGGGTCCCACTGGTGGATATGGGGGTCTATGATGGGGTAGGGCAAGCGGCTCATCCGGGCTCCCGTATCCATGGGTGGGGTGATAGGCCAGATCTTAGCCTATCGTTCGCCTAGCGTATACGCTGATCATGTGTGTACGAAAATTCACCCGATTGTGAGGTTCGCCACTAGCCGCGCCTTCGTGGCAGGGCTATGCTAGCGAGGATTTTTGCCAGTCCGGGCAAAAAAGCAAGGAAGTCCTCATCACGAGCAGGAGCAGCAAAACGCCATGTATCTCACCCAAGGTCTGCACCGTGCGCTGCAGCAGAAACCCCAAGCCATCGCCACGATTTGCAATGGGCGCCGCCATAGCTTTGCCCAGCTTGGGGAGCGGGTGGCCAAGCTGGCCGGTGCGCTGCAGGAACTCGGCCTTGCCGCCGGTGACCGTGTGGCGATGCTGTCGCTCAACTCTGACCGCTACCTTGAGTATTATCTGGCCACACTGTGGGCGGGTGGGGTGGTCAACCCGGTTAATATCCGCTGGTCAGTCGGCGAAATTGCCTATTCGCTGCAAGACTGCGACAGCCATATTCTCATCGTTGATGACCAATTTGCGCCGATGGTTCCCGCACTCCGTGTCCAAGCACCGACCCTGCAGACCGTGATCTGGGCGGGCGAGGGGGCGGTGTGTCCAGCGGGCATGCTGTCCTTTGAGGCGCTTTTGGCTGCGGCCAGTCCGGTGCCCGATGCGATGCGTAGCGACGATGATCTGGCGGGGATCTTCTATACCGGCGGGACCACGGGATTCCCTAAAGGCGTGATGCTGACCCACAGCAATATGATGAGCAACACCTTGGGTATGCTGGGCATCCGTCAGTCCAGTGAGCACGATATCGGCCTGCACTCGGCACCGATGTTTCATTTGGCTGATGTGGCCTTTCTGATGGCGTTGCTGCTGCGCGGGGGCACGCATAGCTTTGTGCCGATGTTTACTCCGCAGGGGGTGCTGGAAGCGATCCAGCGCGATGGGGCAAACGAGGCGATCTTGGTGCCGACCATGATCCAGATGCTGGTCGATTATCCGGGGGTCAAAGACTACGATCTGAGTAGTCTGAAACATGTCATCTATGGGGCTTCGGTGATCAGCGAAGCGGTGCTGGAGCGCGCCTTTGCCGCGATCCCCGGTGCAGGCTTTATCCAAGGCTATGGCATGACCGAGGTCGCGCCACTCGCTACGGTACTCACCCCGGAATATCATGCCTTGAGCGGACCGAAAGCGGGCAAGCTGCGCTCGGCGGGTCGGGCGCTGCTCAATGTTGATGTGCGGATCGTCGATGAACACGGCGTGGAGTTGCCGCGCGGCACGGTCGGTGAAGTCGCGGTGCGTGGCCCCAATGTGATGAAGGGCTACTGGAACAAACCCGCGGAAACCGCTGCTGCGATCAAAAATGGCTGGATGCATACCGGTGATGGCGGCTATATGGATGCAGACGGCTTTGTTTTTATCGTTGACCGCATCAAGGACATGATTGTGTCGGGTGGGGAAAACGTCTACTCAGCTGAGGTAGAAAACGCGCTGGCCAAGCATCCGGCCATCGCCATGTGCGCCGTGATCGGCATCCCCGATGCCAAGTGGGGCGAGACCGTCCATGCGGCGATCGTCTTTAAACCCGATGCATCCGCCACAGTCGAGGAGATCCAGACCCACTGCAAGGCGTTGATTGCGGGCTATAAATGCCCGCGCAGTGTGGAGTTTCGCAGCGAGATTCCGATCTCGGGCGCAGGAAAATTGCTCAAGTTTAAACTGCGGGAGGAATACGCCGCGCGGTTGGCCCATGCCTAATGGGCGGCCATAAAAAAGGGGCGCTGATGCCCCTTTTTTTTATGGCCTGCGCGGCGTTTAAATACCGGCCAGTTTAAGCCGATTGGCATGCTGACGATACAGCGTCACCGGACTTGCGCCAAAGACATAGACCAAACCAAAAAATTGATTGACCTCGTCGAGATGGTTTTGCGGATAGTTGTCGCGGATCACCTGTCCGAGGTGGCTGGAGCAGGGCTGTACCAGACCGTCACTGGCACCGGAGATCATCGTCGCGGTCAGTCCCAGCAGGGCGTCGGACGGGTCAAAGGGATTGGTCAATGTACCTGCACCGCCCCATGAATAAAAGCGCACGCCATTGGCCTGATAGGCACCTTCACCGCATGCCGTGAGCGGCACCCCGGCAGGGAAGCGGGTGTTAAAGGCAGCCGTGCTGCCGGTGGTGAGTGAGCTCAGGTCGGCTAGCGTGTCGAGATCATAGTAATGTCCCGAGGCCACGCCGATCAGCGAAAAAAAGGCATTGATGGCCGGAGCAAAGAGTGGGGTGATGGCGCTGCCGATCGTACTGTGCAGCAGGGCGACGGTGGTGTCGGCCAGCGGCGAGCCTTTGTTCGGGCCTCCGACCGTGGTGACCGAGGCCACCTGTGCAGGGATGATGCCCGCCACATAGCGGATCGACTGTGCCCCATGGCTATGGCTGATCAGATTGACCTTGGTTTTGCCCGAGATGGCGAGGATCTGGCGTACTTGCGTCAGGAGCTGCTCACCGCGAACCTCGGACGAATTTAGCGCGGCCGTGAGCGGCACATAGACACTCGCGCCGTTGGCCGCCAAGTCCTGTGGGATGCCATAAAAATACTGATAGCCGCCGATGTCGTTCCAGCCAGCATCGCCATGGGCAAGCACGATCGGATATTTGGTCTGGGCGTAGCTGGTCGTCACAGATACCTGAGCGCCAGCGCGACAGCCACTGGCATTGCAGTTTTGGATGGGGGTGGTTGCGGCACTGGCCAATTGGCCTGCGCTCAGCAATGCCAAGCTCAGCACGATTTTGTCTACAGTCATTGGAGTATCCCTACTAGCGTGTGATATTGAGATCAGATCGCGCAGTATTTAAGCATGGACGACGCGGAGGAAATGTCATGTTTGTGACAAAGCGGACATCTGTCCAGCAGCGCCCCCAGAGGGTGATGCGCTGGATTGCCAGCAGCGCGTCTGCCTCAGCGGGGATATAGCTCCGCCAAACCCGGGCGGGCAGGTGGCGTAGGCTGCGCGCGGGCGGGGGTGCTGAGCCGCTCGGCCAGTGGCGCGCCCTGCCATGGGGTGTGTAGGTCGTCAGTGGTGCGCGCGTTGCCATAGCAGGCGCGATCCAGCTCGGCCAACAGTGGGCTCAGGGCTGGGTCTTCCAGTCGCTGGGCGATCTGACTGAGACGGGTGGGCGGTTGCTCTGACCACAGGGCTTGTGCCCATGCCATGAGCTGCTGGCGGGCGGCCAGCGCATCATTGGCGCGACAGGCAGCCTGTACCGCGCCGAGCGAAATCAGCGGGTGAG
>JASLJP010000022.1 GCA_030152425.1 Aquirhabdus sp. | reverse complement strand
TTGAGCGCTGCAACCATAGCCCTAGCGCGCCGTAAAGGCTATAGTTACGCCTAATTAATTTGTGTGATTTGGATTGCTGCCATGAATAGCCTCGCTACCCCCGCTCCCTCTGCCCACGACCTGCAAGCGCAAGACCTCACGCGCATTTTGCCAGCGTCGCGCAAGGTCTATATCCAAGGGTCGACGCCGGATATTCAGGTGCCGATGCGCGAGATCAGCCTGACCGACACCCCGACCGGCCTCGGCGGTGAGAAAAATCCACCGGTGCTGGTTTACGATACCTCAGGTGTCTATAGCGATCCAGATGTCGCCATCGATCTGACCAAAGGTCTTCCTGATCTGCGTAGCCAGTGGATTGAAGCGCGCGGCGATACCGAAAAATTAAGTGGTCTGTCGTCCGAGTTTGGCCGTCAGCGTGCGCGTGACATCGCCACCGCCGAGTTGCGTTTTGCCCATATCCAAAACCCGCGCCGTGCCAAAGCGGGTCAGAACGTAAGCCAGATGCACTATGCGCGTCAGGGCATCATCACGCCGGAGATGGAATTCATCGCCATCCGTGAGACCCAGCGCCAGTACGAAGGAACCGATACCCGTCAGCATCTGGGCCATAACTTCGGCGCCCATTTGCCGCGCGTGATCACCCCTGAGTTTGTGCGTAGCGAAGTCGCGGCAGGCCGCGCGATCATTCCAGCCAATATTAACCATACCGAACTCGAGCCGATGATCATTGGCCGTAACTTCTTGGTCAAGATCAACGCCAACATTGGCAACAGTGCACTGGGATCAAGCATCGACGAAGAAGTGGCCAAGATGACCTGGTCGACCCGTTGGGGCGCTGACACCATCATGGATCTGTCGACCGGCAAGCACATCCACGAAACCCGTGAATGGATCATCCGTAACTCTCCAGTGCCGATCGGTACTGTGCCGATTTATCAAGCACTGGAAAAAGTCGACGGCGTGGCCGAAGACCTGACTTGGGAAATTTTCCGCGATACGCTGATCGAGCAAGCCGAGCAGGGCGTGGACTATTTCACCATCCATGCCGGTGTATTGCTGCGTTATGTACCGCTGACCGCCAACCGTCTGACCGGCATCGTGTCGCGCGGTGGCTCGATCATGGCGCAGTGGTGCCTCGCCCATCATCAAGAAAACTTCCTCTACACCCATTTCGAAGAAATCTGCGAAATCATGAAGGCCTACGACGTGTCGTTTAGCCTCGGTGATGGCCTGCGTCCGGGCTGT
This sequence comes from Aquirhabdus sp., assembly GCA_030152425.1. Taxonomy (GTDB): domain Bacteria; phylum Pseudomonadota; class Gammaproteobacteria; order Pseudomonadales; family Moraxellaceae; genus Aquirhabdus. Next base: position 1,731 of record JASLJP010000022.1, on the reverse strand, counting down.
ATCCAAGATGCCAACGACGAAGCACAGTTTGGCGAGCTGCGCGCCTTAGGCGAGCTGACCCAGATCGCGTGGAAGCATGACGTACAGGTGATGATCGAAGGCCCCGGCCATGTGCCGATGCACATGATCAAAGAAAACATGGATCTGCAGCTCGAAGTCTGCGGTGAAGCGCCGTTCTACACCCTAGGCCCCCTGACCACCGACATCGCACCGGGCTATGACCACATCACCAGCGCTATTGGTGCGGCGATGATCGGCTGGTACGGCACCGCGATGCTGTGCTACGTGACCCCGAAAGAACACTTGGGCTTGCCGAACAAGAAAGACGTCAAAGACGGCATCATCACCTACAAGATCGCCGCCCACGCCGCCGATCTGGCCAAGGGTCACCCCGGTGCCCAAGTGCGTGACAATGCCTTGTCCAAAGCGCGTTTCGAATTCCGCTGGGAAGATCAGTTTAATCTGGCGCTCGATCCGGATACCGCGCGTGAATACCACGACGAGACCCTGCCGAAAGATGCGCACAAATCCGCCCATTTCTGCTCGATGTGCGGTCCGAAGTTCTGCTCGATGAAGATCACCCAGAACGTGCGTGACTATGCCGCCAAGCAAGGCTTAAGCGAGGCTGAGGCGGTCGAGGCGGGTATGAAAGAAATGTCCGAGGTCTATCATGACCAAGGCAGTCAGCTGTATAAAGAAGTCTAAGGCCATATGGCACATGCCCGCGCTGGGTGAGGTCATGTGCCGTTCTAGGGCTGTTGTGGTTTAAGCGTTTAAAATGTCTCAATAAGAACATTGCTGGCACGGGATGTCCATTGCCGTCATGCTGGGTTGCGGATGGCTCATCACACAATAAGGAAGAAGCAGATGTCTACTCCACCACTGATTGGTCCAAAGCCACGTGTCCTCATCACGGGTGCCAATACTGGGATTGGTCTCGCTACGGCAGAGACGCTGGTACGCGCTGGCGCAGATGTGATCCTCGCCTGTCGTAACCTGGCCAAAGCGCATGATGCCCAAGCCTATTTAAAGAAAATCGACGGCGCTGGTGTGGTGGATGTCATCGCCCTGGATCTCAACAACCTCGACTCGGTGAAATCCGCCGCCCAGTTGGTCTATGACCAGTACGGCAGCATCGACGTGCTGATCAACAACGCCGGGGTGTTTACCGATGAGTTGCACCACACCGAGCAAGGCTATGAGCGCCAGTTTGGCGTCAACTATCTCGGACCATTCCTGCTCACCCAGTTGCTGCTGCCCGCCCTGAAGCGTGCGCCCGCCGGTCGCGTCATTCATCTGGCGTCGATCATGCACTGGCTGGGCAAGATTAACCCCGACAGCTTCCGCACCACCTCGGTGACCGCGTACAAGCCGACCAAAGCCTATGGCCAGTCCAAACTCGCCAACTTGCTGTTCAGCAAGGCGCTGGCCGAGCAGCTCCGTGGCACGACCGTGACCAGCAATGCGCTGCACCCGGGCGGGGTCGACTCCGAGATCTACCGCGAGCTGCCCAAAGTGCAGTACGCGATCATGAAAAACTTCCTGATCCCGACCAGCAAGCCCGCCAAACTCATTGCCCAGATGGCGCTGGGGGCAGACTGGGCAGCCAGCAATGGGCTATATGTCAGTGCTCAGCTCCCGCCATGGCAGTCTAAACTGGCGAAGGATCAAGCGCTTGCTGATCGACTCTATCAAGACTCTCTGGCGCTGCTGGCGGACTATCTCTAAGCG
>JASLJP010000020.1 GCA_030152425.1 Aquirhabdus sp. | reverse complement strand
GCCCAGTGTGACCAGTGTCTGACGCAAGGCTTGCACGCTGAGGCGATCCGCAGTCGGCAACAGTGCCAGCGGCTGAGTCGGCATCTTGACCGGGATATTGTCATAGCCGTAGATGCGCGCGACTTCTTCGGACAGATCGGGGGCGATGGACAGGTCGAAACGATGCGATGGCGGGATGACCTGCCAGCCGTTTTCATTGCCCGTCACGGTCATGCCGAGGCTCTGCAAGGTATGGAACACAAAGTCTGCCGTGACATCAAAGCCCAGCAGACGACGCACTTGCACGAGGGTCAGTGCGATGGCCGGACGCTTCGGCAGCGCATCCAGTTGCTCGACCACAGTAACAGGGCCTGCCTGACCACCCGCGAGTTGCAGGATCAGACCGGTCGCACGCTCCAGCGCTGGCACGGGCAGTACGAAGTCCACACCGCGCTCAAAGCGATGCGAGGCATCGGTATGCAGACCATAACGGCGCGCACGGCCAGCGATGGCCAGCGGTTCAAAGAAGGCGCTTTCGAGGAAGATATCGGTGGTGCTGTCGGTGACGGATGAGCGCAAGCCGCCCATGACACCCGCCATGGCCACCGGCCCTGCATCATCACAGATCAGCAGCGTGTCGTTGTCCAGTTTGATCTCTTGCTCATTGAGCAGGGTCAGTGACTCGCCTTGCGACACACGCACGCTCAAGCCACCTTGTAGCTGCGCCAGATCAAAGGCATGCAGCGGCTGGCCGAGTTCGAGCAGCACATAGTTGGTGATGTCCACCAGCAGGCTATGGGTACGCACACCTGAGCGCACGAGGGCATCTGCCATCCACGATGGGGTGGCAGCTTGGGTATTGATGCCTGTGATGACCCGACCCGCATAGCGTGGGCAGGCGGAGCGCTGTACATCCGGCGCGACCGACACCGCAAGGGTACGATCCGTGCCGACATGCGCAGCACTGATGACCGGCTCATTGACGGTCAGGCTGTTGATCACCGCCAGCTCGCGCGCGATTCCCCGCACGCTCAGGCAATCACCCCGATTTGGTGTGATGCCCAGCTCTAGGATACGGTCATCGAGCTTGAGGTAGTCACGAATATCGCTACCGATTGGCGCGTCCAGCGGCAGGATCATGAGGCCATCAACGCCATCATCCAGACCAATCTCGGTCGCTCCGCACAGCATGCCTTGCGAATCCACACCGCGCAGTTTGCTCGGCTTGATGGCAAAATCCTTAGGCAGCACCGCACCAATCTGGGCGACAGGGACTTTGAGGCCGACGGCCACGTTTGACGCACCACAGACGATCTGCAATGGCTCGCCCTTGCCGACATTGACCGTGGTGATGCGTAGACGGTCGGCATCGGGATGCTGCACCACGGTGAGCACTTCACCGACGACCACACCGTGGAAGGCCTCGACCACTGGCTCATTGCTGTCGATCTCCAGACCAGCCATGGTCAGTTGATGGGACATTGCTTCGCTATTGACCGCGGGATTGACCCACGCGCGCAACCAACTTTCACTGATTTTCATTTGGATGCCTCCCCTGCGGCGGTGTGTGTTGCGGCGCTAGGCGCAGCAAATTGGCGCAAGAAACGCACATCATTTTGATAAAACATCCGCAAATCATTCACCTGATAACGCAACATGGCAAAACGCTCAATCCCCATCCCGAATGCAAAGCCGGTGTATTTTTCCGGATCGATATTGCAGCTTTTCAGCACGTTAGGATGCACCATCCCGCAGCCGAGCACCTCCAGCCAGCGACCGCTCTCGCTCATGATGTCCACTTCGGCAGACGGCTCGGTGAACGGGAAATACGACGGGCGGAAACGAATCGTCAGCTCACGCTCAAAGAACACATTCAAGAACTGCACGATCAGCCCTTTAAGCTCGGCAAAGCTGGTGTGCTCGGTCACGACCAAGCCTTCGACCTGATGGAACATCGGCGAGTGGGTCTGGTCGGAGTCACAGCGATAGACGCGACCCGGACAGATGATGCGGATCGGCGGCTTTTGCGCCTCCATCGTGCGGATCTGTACCGAGCTGGTATGGGTACGCAGCAGATGGTGCGCATCGAAATAGAACGTGTCGTGCATCGCCCGTGCAGGGTGATGACCCGGAATATTTAACGCTTCAAAGTTATGATAGTCGTCTTCAACCTCGGCACCCGACTCAACGGTAAAACCGACATTGGTAAAGAACTGGCACATGCGCTCCATGACTTGGGTCACCGGATGGATACTGCCCGGTTGCTGACCGCGACCGTCTTGGGTGATGTCGATGGTTTCACTGGCAAGCTTGGCATCCAGCGCGGCCTTTTGCAGCAGGGCTTGGCGCGCGTTTAGCGCCTCGTTGATGCTCTCGCGAATCCCGTGCAGTACGGCGCCTTGCGTCTTACGCGCTTCCGGATCGAGCTTGCCCATGCCTTTGGAGACTTCCGCCAACTGGCTTTTCTTGCCGGTAAACTGGACGCGGACTTGCTCTAGGGCGGCGAGGTCTGTGGCAGCAGCAATCGCCGCAAGGGCGGCCGGCACGAGGTCATTCAATGCAGTAGCATCGGATGCGGTTGAATCTTGCGACATAGACGTTCTCTTAATTTCCACACGTAATGATTTTTAAACAAATTTGGGGTGTGCACGCACGAATTCGGGGTCTTCAGCGATTCGCTCAAAAGACAGCGAATTCTAGCGCAAAACAGCAGCAAAATGCCGATTTACAGCGGGTTCAGCATTGATTTCAACCAAAAATCGACACAAACCCCAGATCGGCGCCATAAAAAAAGCCACCTATAAGGTGGCTTCTTCTCTCACGCGGCTTAAGACTTAAGCAGCGAGCGCACCTTTTGCTTTTTCAGCAATGGCGCTAAATGCAATCGCATCATGCATCGCGATATCAGCCAGCACGCGGCGGTCGATGATCACTTCTGCTTTTTTCAGGCCATTGATCAAACGGCTGTATGACAGACCATTCAAACGAGCACCTGCGTTGATACGTGCAATCCACAGCGCGCGGAAGGTACGTTTCTTTTGACGACGGTCACGGTATGCATATTGACCGGCTTTCATCACAGCCTGTACGGCTACTTTATACACGCGTGAACGCGCGCCGTAGTAACCTTTTGCACGGGCCAGAACTTTTTTATGACGGCGATGAGCCGTTACACCACGTTTTACACGAGCCATTTAAAATCTCCTTAAAGGTATGGGCACATACGGCGAACAGCTGCAACGTCACTGACGTGAACCATTACACAACCGCGTAGTTGACGAATACGCTTAGGAGACTTTTTGGTCAGAATGTGGCGTTTGAATGCTTGTTTACGCTTGAAACCATTCGCGGTTTTTACGAACCGTTTTGCGGCTCCGCGTTTGGTCTTGAGTTTGATTTTACTCATATCAGCCTCTTTTTTGGAACCCGTTTAGTGACAAAGACACCCAACTGCGTCTAGACCTGCGGGTAAGGGAGCGGAGATTCTACAGCAAGAGCGATCATAATGGAAGCGATCCGGCTTGCTTTGAGTGGGTCAGAATGATAAAAACAGCTCTGAATATTCGCCCTAGAGAATCGCCGTGTCCATCAGCTGGTCAGACCTACATTTTAGCCCCGACACCCAAGCCATCCACACCCTCGCCACCGCATGGCAATGGAAGCTGCCGAATGGTTTTACGCCGGTGCTGTTCACCATCTTGGGCGATATGTTCTTTCAAGAAGCCCTTGATGAAGTCTACTGGCTCAACACCGGCACCGGTGAAATCTCGCGCGTCGCAGAAAGTATCGACCACTTCCACGCCCTGATCAAAACCCCAACCGCCGATGAATGGTTTATGCCCTATCTGGTCGAGCAACTCCACGCGGCGGGAAAGATCCCCACGACCGATCAGTGCTACACCTATGTGACGCTGCCGATCTATGAGGCGGGTAACTATGATGTGGAGAACCTAAACCCAGTCCCCGCCAGCGAGCACTTTGCCGCGACGGGGGAGTTGTTGGAGCAGATTGGGGAGTTGCAGGGTGGCGAATGAGCACAATCACATGATGTCGACTAAGGGTCTATAACAGGGACAACGTAATGACCAATACATTTTTTACAGCAGATGATTTTGCTGACAGCTATGGAGTTGAAATGGACGATGCGGATAGCGTCTATGCCAGCATGGCCGCAGACGGCCTTAAGGATCAGACCCTAAGCACGTTCGATTTTGGCTTTACCTCTGATAGCAGAGAGAAACTGGCAAAACTGGCGGACTGCCTCAGCCAAAACTACCACTACCAAATCCACAGTATCGACGCCAGTGACGATGAATGGGAACTGACTGGTCAAACCACGCCCCTGCCCACCACCCATGACAACGTGCGCTTTTGGGTCACGGATATGTATATGCGCGGCTATGACTGTGATAGCCGACTGGTCGGCTATGGTTCGCTGTACGATCCAAACAATATCAACATGCCTAACTTTGCAGCAGATCAAGCCGATGTGTATTTTGATGCGGGTATGGATTGCTATCAACGCGGCAACCTGAGTGGGGCGTTGATCAACTGGAGCACTGTACTGGTCATCAACCCGCGCGATCCGAATGCCTACTACTCGCGTGCCATCGTCAAAAATGAACTATACGCATGGAAAGCCGCACTCCGCGACTACGACCAAGCACTGGACATCGCGCCCCACCACCTGAGCGCACTGATCAATCGCGGCGATATCAAGGACAGTCACGGCGACCATCACGGCGCGATCAGCGACTATGATGCCGTCCTCGCCTCCCCCACGGTCGGTCTAGACGACCAGCAAATGGCTTACTTTAACCGTGGCAACGCCAAGAACAACTTACAAGACCTGCACGGTGCCTGCGCCGATTGGAAGCAAGCGCAGGCGCTGGGTTCAGACTACGCGGGTGAGCGGATAAAGCAGTGCTGTGAATAAACAGACTCCTACCCCACCAACCCCTTAATCGTCCGTCGAATCATCTCTGCCGTTTCCAGCGGATGCTCAAGCGGGAACATATGGCCGCCGTCGCTTAAGGTATACGGGATGCCTTGCTGTTTCTCTAACCGCTGCGGGAAACCACGGCCATAGAACTGGCTGTCGCGGCCGGCCAGCATATGCGCAGGCACTTTGGGCGCGCGGTAGGGCGGTATCCAAAACAGCGAGGGATTGGTGCGGAAGATTTCTACCTCGACGGCTTTGGGGATGGTCAGGGTGACTGCGCCATCCGGGGTGTCTTTGAGGCCGTATTCGATATAGGCGTCAAAGCAGTCTTGATCAAATTTGGCAAACAGTCCGCGACCGCGTAATTTCTCGGCGGCCTCGGCACGGCTGGCCCAACGATCACGGCGCTTGGCCGATAGGGCGGCAGGGGTGCGTTTCTCGTATTCTTTCGGCGCGAAGTTCTTGGCCAGGTGCATACCCAGTGAATAAACGCCATTGATCAACGGCGGATCGAGCATGACAAGGGCTTGGATCTGCTCGGGGATCTTATACGCCGCCAGATAGCTG
>JASLJP010000013.1 GCA_030152425.1 Aquirhabdus sp. | reverse complement strand
CGCGCGGAAGGCCAGCGCCGCGCCTTGGAACTCGGTCTGAATACTGGCCGGCATGGCGATTTCTTTTTCCGCCGCCTCAATCGCCTTCACCGCATCCCCCAAGGATGCACCCGGGGCAAGGTTAAACGAGATGGTATTGGCCGGGAACTGCCCCAGATGGTTGATGACCAAGGAGCCCGGCCGCTCGGTCACTTTGGCCACGGTCGACAGTGGCACTTGGTGACTGGCGACACTGGTGGTCGTGGTGGTCGCGCCGCTGCCTGCACTGCTGCCCGCCGACTGGGTCGAGGTAGTCGAGGTATTGGCGGTCACATAGAGATCATTGAGTGCGATAGGGCCTTGCTGGAACTCAGGTTTGACTTCGAGCACGACGCGATATTGATTCGACTGGGTGAAGATGGTCGAGACCAATCGCTGACCGTAGGCGCTATACAGCGCACTGTCGATGGCGGCAGGGGTAATGCCCAAACGGCCTGCCGCATCGCGGTCGATGTCGACATAGGCTTGCAGGCCTTTGTTTTGTGTGTCACTGGCCACATCGGCCAGCGTTGGTTCCTGACTTAAGCGCTCCACCAGCTTCGGCACCCATGTCGCCAGCTCGTCCGGATTGGCATCCTGCAGGGTAAACTGATACTGCGTCCGACTGACACGGTCTTCGATGGTCAGATCTTGCACTGGCTGCATGTATAAGGTGATACCTGTCACGTCAGCGATCTTGGGCTGCAGACGACGGATGATGTCCGAGGCAGAGGCGCGCGTGCCATGCGGTTTGAGGTTGATGAGGATACGGCCACTGTTGAGCGAGGTATTGGTGCCATCGACGCCGATAAACGAGGTCAGACTCTCGACATCGGGGTCTTTTAGCACCACATCGGCCAGCGCCTGCTGCCGCTCGGCCATACTGCTAAACGAGATCGACTGGGTGGCATCGGAGATGCCTTGGATCACGCCGGTATCCTGCAGCGGAAAGAAGCCTTTGGGAATAAAAACATACAGCAAGGCGGTCAACACCAAGGTCGAGATCGCGACCAGCAGGGTTAATTTCTGCCGATCCAGTACCCAGGTCAGCATCTTGCCGTAGCGCGCGATCACACGGTCAAAGAACGCGCCACTGGCATGGTAAAAACGGCCTTGCTCATTTTCCGGCACATGCTTGAGCAGCTTGGCGCACATCATCGGCGTCAGGGTCAGCGACACCACCGCCGAGATCAGGATCGCGACTGCCAAGGTGATGGCAAACTCACGGAACAAGCGCCCAACGACATCGCCCATAAACAACAGCGGGATCAATACCGCGATCAGCGAGATGGTCAGGGAAATAATGGTAAAGCCGATTTGTTTGGAGCCTTTGAGCGCCGCTTCCAGTGGGCTATCGCCCTCTTCGATATAGCGCGAGATGTTTTCGATCATGACGATCGCATCATCAACCACAAACCCTGTGGCGATGGTCAGTGCCATCAGCGTCAGGTTGTTGATCGAGAAACCCGCCAGATACATGACGCCAAAAGTACCGACCAGCGACAGCGGGACGGCCACACTGGGAATGATGGTCGCAGGCAGATTGCGTAAAAACAAGAAAATAACTAGCACGACCAGCACCACGGCCAGCATCAGCTCAAACTGTACATCGGTGACCGAAGCACGGATGGTCTGGGTACGGTCGGTCAGGACTTGGACTGTCAGCGACTGCGGCAGGCTTTCTTGCAGCTTGGGCAGGAGCACCTGAATCTTGTCCACCACGTCGATGACGTTGGCACCGGGTTGGCGCTGGATATTGAGGATGATGGCGGGTGTCTTGTTGGCCCATGCCGCCAAACGCGAGTTCTCCGCGCCATCGACCATATCGGCGACATCGGACAGGCGTACCGGTGCGCCGTTGCGATAGGCCAGCACCAGACTCTTGTACTCTTCGGCGGTCTTCAACTGGTCATTGGCATCGATGGTCGAGGCACGCATTGGGCCGTCAAAGCTACCTTTGGCTTGGTTGGTATTGTTGGCACCGATCGCGGTACGCACATCGTCGATATTCAGCCCATAGGCGGCCAGCGCAACTGGATTGGCCTGAATGCGCACGGCAGGACGTTGGCCACCGGAGATACTCACCAAACCGACACCGGGTACCTGTGAAATCTTCTGCGCCAGACGCGTATCGACAAAGTCTTCAACCTGCGGCAGCGTCATGGTGGTGGAGCTGATGGCGATCGACATGATCGGGGTATCGGCCGGATTGACCTTGCTATAGATCGGCGGCATCGGCAGATCGGCGGGTAGCAGATTGCCGCCGGCATTGATCGCGGCCTGCACCTCCTGCTCTGCAATGTCGAGACTTAAGGACAGATCAAACTGCAGGGTGATGACCGATGCGCCGCCCGAACTGGTCGAGGACATCTGGTTAAGACCCGGCATCTGGCCAAACTGCCGCTCGAGCGGCGCCGTGATCGACGAGGTCACGACATCGGGACTGGCGCCCGGATACAGCGTCACGACTTGGATGGTCGGATAGTCGACCTCAGGCAGCGCCGAGACCGGCAGCAAGCGGTAGGCCATAAAGCCGGCCAGCAAGATCGCCAGCATCAGCAGCGATGTGGCGACCGGTCGCAGGATAAAGATACGGGAAGGATTCATGGTCTACGCCTATGATGCCGACTGATGACGACGACCGCCATGCTCGCCGCGGCGGCCATGACCCTTGCCGCCAGCGGCTGCACCTTCGGCCTCCGCCGGATTCGCCTCAGCGCCCGGCGTGATCACCTTGACCTTACCGCCGTCTTTGAGTTTATCGGCACCATCAAACACCACCTGCTCGCCGGGATTCGCGCCCGACAGTACTGCGGTATTGTCGCC
>JASLJP010000232.1 GCA_030152425.1 Aquirhabdus sp. | reverse complement strand
CACCTGAAGCCCCCACCACGGCCACGGTCTGGCCTGCGGGAATGGTAAAGCTCACGCCTTTTAAGATCTGGCGGCGCGGGTCGTAGCCAAACTGCACGTCTTTAAACTCTACACGTCCGTCCGTCACGGCTAATGCGGGCGCATGATCTCGGTCGGCGATCTCGCGGTTGACATCGAGCAGCTCGAACATCTTTTCCATATCGGTAAAGGCACGTTTGATGGCGCGATACACGAAGCCTAAGCCGTTTAACGGGGCATAGAGCTGGAGCAGGTAGCTATTGACCAAGACGAAGTCGCCGACGCTCATGGTGCCGCTCTGGATGCCCTTTGCCGCCATCCACATCATCACCGTCAGCCCGACAGAGATAATCAGCCCTTGGCCGACGTTGAGCAGGGACAGACTGGATTGGCTCTTTACCGAGGAGTTTTCCAGTTTCTGCAGCAGATCATTGTACTTTTTGGCTTCCAAAGCTTCATTGCCAAAGTACTTGACGGTCTCGAAGTTGAGCAGCGAGTCGATGGCTTGGGTATTGGCACGGCTCTCGTCTTCGTTCATCTCGCGATAAAACTTGGTACGCCACTCGGTGATGGTGAAGGTAAACACTAAATAGGCGGCTACCGTGAGCAAAGTCACGACCGCAAACCAGCCATTGAACATCTGCCACAGGATGATGGTGACCAGACCGATTTCAAACAGGGTCGGTACTAGACTAAACAGCAGATAGGACAATAAGGTGTCGATGGCACGCGTACCGCGTTCGATCGAACGGTTCACCCCACCCGTCTGGCGCGACAGATGGAAACGCAGTGAAAGATGATGCAAATGGTCAAAGACTTTGACGCCCACCACTCGGATAATATGCTGTTGCAACCGGGCAAAAATGGTGTCGCGCAGCTCGGCAAACGCCAGCGCCATGACCCGTGTCAGGCCGTAGGCGACGATCAGCGCCACAGGAACAATGAGCAGCGCCGGTGATTTGACGCTTAAGGCATCGACCGCGTGCTTATATAGAATCGGTAAATAGCTGGTGGTGAGCTTGGCGACGAATAGCAGGATCAACGCCGCAACCAAGCGCAGCCGCAGACTGGTTTCATGCGCAGGCCACAGATAAGGCAATAGCGATTTGATCACCTGCCAGCCACTCATCTCTTTGTGGGATAAGGCGACAGGGGGCGTGGGGGCTGGATTTTGGTCAGGCAACGGCTGCGGGTTAGGATTCAAATTTGGCTGCAATGAGAAGTGATCGTCTCTGGATTATTGGGGGTAAGCAGCCATAAATCGAGGTCTAAAATAAGTTTTTTACGGCCTTGCTAACGTTATACATCCGTCTGCTATCATGGCAAGCAGCGATACTTGCACTTCACTCCTTAAGACCAGCGGCCTAGCCGCATTATTCAGCCAGTAGCATTTTGAGAAAAATCGCGAGGACTTTTTAGTGTCAGGTAAAATTCTAAATACGCCCAATGTCCTTACGCTATCCCGTATTGTGCTGATTCCGGTGTTTTTGCTGATCGCCTACTGGCCACCGGCCATCGGCCTGCCCGGCCATGAGCACAACCTACTCCGCCACGTCATCTTGGCGGCGTTGTTTGCCTTGGCAGCCATCACCGACTGGCTGGATGGCTATCTGGCACGTGCCTGGAACCAAAGCTCGGCCTTTGGCCGCTTTCTTGATCCCGTCGCAGACAAACTCATGGTCGCCGCCGCCCTCGTGGTGCTGGTGCAGTGGCAACCCAATGGCTACATGGCCTTTGCCGCGATCGTGATCATTTCCCGCGAAATCACCGTCTCCGCGCTCCGTGAGTGGATGGCCGAGGTGGGTAATCGCGCCAGCGTTGCCGTGTCTTGGGTCGGCAAACTAAAAACCACCTTTCAATTGATCTCGATCACGGTGCTGTTGCTCAATCTCGATGAACTGAGTGTGATTTCTTATATCCTGCTCTATATCGCGGTGATCCTGACCCTGTGGTCGATGATGATCTACCTCCGGGCAGCATGGCCGTATCTCAAGCAAGACTAACCCTTACGGCTTGATCCACGTGGTCAAGGTCAAATACACCAGCGTCACCCAACATCCCGCCAGCAACCACCCGCCGAGTACATCGGTGGGGAAATGCGCGCCAAGATAAACACGCGACAGCCCCATCATCCCCGCCCAGAGCAGCCCCAGTACCATCACCGGCCAGCGCCAACGTGTGCACCAACAGAGAATGACCGAGACATAGGCCAAGGTCGCCGCATACAGACTATGCCCACTGGGGAAGGATGCACCATAGACCTGCAGATGCAGCGGCCAGTAAAGTGGCCGTGGCCGATCAAAGCCCCATTTCATCGACCAGCCGATCAACGCGGCGCCCAGCAGCACCCCGATCAAAAAGAACAGCCAGCGCCGACGCTCATGCGGGGCGGCCGGACTGGCTGAGACCAGTCCGCACAATACAAGCCCAGCCACGCTATAGGCCGGCAAGCCGCCCAGATAGGCCAGACTGAGTGCTGCATGGTCGAGATACGGTGTTGCGTGTGGGTGAAGAGAGAGAGCGAGGTTCAGGTCAACATCATAGACATACTGGTGCAGCAGGGTAAACATCAGCAGCAGCAATACCCCGGCAGGCAGAAAAACGCCGATAGCCCACAAAAGTCGGCGCTGGTCATGGGTAGGTAGGTACAAGACAGGCTGGGGCTGGCTGCGATGGGCGCGTGGGGCTTTAGGTTTGGGCAGGTATTTCGGGTGCATGCCATGTTCCCTCATCTATCCGGCAGCATGATGTCGGCGCTTAGGGCAACAGGCCGACCGGCTCGCGAAACCAACTCTCGATCAGCAGTACCGCAGCCATCGAATCGGCCGCGGGGGCTTTGCCACGGCGTTGACTGCTCACACGGCGCACATCTTCGCGCGCCTCGCGGGTGGTCAGACGCTCATCGACCATCCAGACCGGGATGTTGCTGCGATGCTTTAGCCGGCGGGCGAATTTACGCGCGCGCAGGCACAGCTCCGACTCCGTATCGTCCATATTCAAGGGCAAACCGACCAAACAGGCTTGTGGCTGCCACTCAGCCAGCACCTTGTCCACAATCGCCCAGTCGGGAATCCCGTCACGCATCATGATCAGCGCCAGCGGTGTGCCACTGCCCGTCATTGACTGGCCAAAGGCCACACCGGTTTTTTGGCTACCAAAATCAAACGCCATAATCCGGCTGGCTGCGACAGGCGCCCCGGGTTCAGGCATGGCCGATTTCACTCGATAGCCATGGTGAGTTGACGCCAAACTTTGCGGCTGCGGCTGCCCAGCGCTGCTCATACGGCAGATTGAATAACAGCTCCATATCCGGCTCGACCACATGCCAAACGCCGCGTTTGATCTCATCTTCAAGCTGGCCTGCACCCCAACTGGCAAAGCCGAGCATGATCTGATAGTTGCCCACCCCTTCGTTATGGGCAATCGCCTCCAAAATATCCTTGCTGGTGGTGATACAGACGTTTTCACTCACCGCGATTGAGGAGTGCCAAACCGGCTGGCCGGTATGCATGACAAAACCAACCTCAGGACGCATCGG
>JASLJP010000188.1 GCA_030152425.1 Aquirhabdus sp. | reverse complement strand
GACGGAGTGGGAGATGCTCAATGAATCACGCAGCGATGTGGAGACCAGCTTTGACCTCGACCATTTCGTGGCCGTCTGGCAAGGTAAAGCTCAGCACGACTATGGCGAAAAAGCCGTAGTTGGCACGCTGGCACTGGCGCTGGTGGCGCTGAAAAAAGCGGAAGCCATGGACGCGGCAATGGCACAAGCGCAAGCCCTGTGGGAGGGTCGTTTGGGCAGCGTTTAAACGCTGCCACCCTGTTTTTCCATCATTTTGACCCCAACCCAATGGCGTGCAAACTGTGCGCCTGCACGCCCTGAGCGTTGACCGCGGGTCAGAGACCATTTGAGCGCCTCAGCACGTGCTTCCGCATCCAGCATGATCTGATGCTTAGCCAGCCAATGGCTGACAATGGCCAGATAGGTATCTTGATCCATAGGGTGGAAATTGAGCCATAGGCCGAAACGATCCGACAGTGATACTTTTTCTTCAACCGCTTCCTGCGGATGGATCTCGCCTTGAAAGGCGGCATCGGTACGTGTAATGGTTTGGTTTTCGTGCATAAATTCCGGCAACAGATGACGGCGGTTGCTGGTGGCATAGATCAGCACATTGCCGGAATTGGATTGTACCGAGCCATCCAGAGCACTTTTGAGCGCCCGATAGTTTTCATCTTCGGCGTTAAACGCCAGATCATCACAGTAGATAATAAATTTTTCCGGACGACCGCTGATCAGCGCGCGGATCTGGGATAAATGCGCCAGATCATCGCGCGCCACTTCGATCACGCGCAGGCCATCGGCCTGATAGTCGGTCAGTAGCGCACGGATCAGTGAGGATTTCCCTGTACCGCGTGCACCGGTCAGTAGCACATCATTGGCTGGAAATCCGGCCAGAAACTGCCGCGTGTTTTGGGTGATGCGTTCTTTTTGCCGGTCGATGCCCAGCAGATCATCCAAGGCGACCGGTTGTTTGGCGTAGACCGAGATCAGGCCATTGTGCTGCCAGATAAAGGCTGGCGCGCTGAAATCCGGTGCTGCAGGCAGTGGCGGCAGCACCCGCTGTGCTTGTGCCACGAGTTGCTCGAGTTGAGTGATCAGATGGTCTGGTAGGTTCATAACGTTATCAACTTAAATCTCAGAATTGCCGTGCTTACTCGCTATCGTCGTCATCATTATCCGCTTTGACGGGCGCTTGGGCGATATGCAGGCGCTTCGCCATTGAGGCACAGCGGCGATAGCGGCCATCGACCCGGCTGGCATACCAGTTGGTGTCGTAATCTCGGCTCAGTTTTGGGCCCGAGATTACCACATGCGGCATGGTGGCATAGGGTGCGGCTTTTTTGAATTTGGCCAGATACAAGGCGTTGACCTTTTTATAGGTCTCGGTGTCTTCAAAGTCCTGCTCTTTTTCACGCAGTAGATCGCTGCGGATATTGGATTCAGACAGTCCAAGTTTGTTCTCGCGCACCAGCATCGCCAGTTGGGTTTCAACATCCGAGCGCTGCGGCAGGGCTTCCTGATCTTTGTTGTAGGCCAGCAGATCGCCGTCCAGATCCAGCGGGATTTCACTCAGTTTACTCACACTTTGCTGAAACGCGGCATTACGACTGGAGTAGATCCCGGAATTATAGTCGGCAAAACGATAGATCGGTTTGTTGTAGGCGGCTGGATAGCTCAGCAGTCGCGTAATGCCGTAATACATCCCGCCATACTGGGTATAAAGTTCCTTGCGGATCTCGCTGGTCTTGCTCACATTATGCGGATGCTGAAACGCGAAATTGACATGAACCTGCATCGAACCGAGTGTTTTGACCGGATTGAAATATTCTTTCATATCATGGCCGGCAAATAGGCTCGCCGCACCAGTCAGGATGGTCAGATTATAATGGTCTTGAAAGAAGTCAAACATGCGTTGGTAGAGGATATCCAGATCCTGCTCGGTCTTGATACGGTCGAGTTGCGACATAAAGTTATCGCTGGGCGATGGTTTGTTTTGCAGCATCTCTTTAAATTTATCGACGCCGGTATCGCCGAGTTTGTCTTGGATGCGTTCAAACAGTGCTTTTTTTGCATCGTTCGGCAGCCCTGGTACGGCTGGATCAGCTTTAAAGTTAGATTCTTGGTCGACGATGGCGACGACGCTACATAGGTTTTGCAGTGTATGCGGGATCTTCTCTTCGTCCAGAATCGCAATGATATCGGTCGCCCAGCTCTTGCGGTCTTTGACCCGTGCCGGAATCAGACGTGCGACCTTGTCTTTTTCAGCGGTCGGCACGGCCTCTTCGTCATTCTTTTTATCGCAGGCGGCCAGTGGCAGCGCAAGGATCGCGATACCGATGGCAAGGGTGATGGGATATTTGCACAGACTAAATACGGATTGACGATCGGTAGGGATTTTTTTGCTCGACATAACTACTCATAATCCGTATGTAAAAAATACCATGGTAAAAGCACTGAGAGACGCGCTGCCGTGTAGGCTACCCGCCACGTATCAGGAGCCAGCGTATGCGATAGGATTTGCCGCTTGATTCAAAGTATGTCATAAAACATCGCCAAATAGCGCAGCCCACCGTGATTTTGCACCGTTTTTTCACGCATCGCCCCCACCGGTTTTGGGCGAAATCAGTACTGTATCGCAACTTGTCAGTCTGAGTGATATTCGCTATGATTCTGAGCGGTTTAGCCGGTATAGCTCAGTCGGTAGAGCAGCTCATTCGTAATGAGAAGGTCGTAGGTTCGATTCCTATTTCCGGCACCAGATTTTAATACGAATACGTCAGATCTAAACGCCGGCAGACTTCAAAACAAAACGCCCGATGCTTTGCATCGGGCGTTTTGTTGTTGGCAAGTATTAGCGTTTAACTCCAACTCGCCGCAAATACAGGTGCCAAGGTGCTGGCATCCGCTGGGCTAAGGTTTGTGGCGCCTGCACCGGGTTCAGTCATGCTGGCCATGGCGTTGACCAGATTGGCGACGTTGCTGTCAGTCAGGGTTTTGCCATCGCCTGCGATCAGGGTTTCGATATGGTGGTCGCTGCCCAGATACCAGTCTTTGACCGTGGCGCTGTTGCTGGTGCCGATGATATCGATGACCAGGTCATTGCCGATGTGTTTAAACCACAGCTGGTCGGACGCGACGTCGCTGGCAAACCGCAGTTGATCGGTGTTGCCGACTGTCGCATCGTCGTCGACCAAAGTGTCACGGCCACTACTGCGGTCTAGGCTGTAGCTGTCGTTGCCGGCCAGACCGGTCAGGATGTTGTTGGCCGTGTTGCCGATCAGGGTGTTGGCCAGCGTATTGCCCGTGCCATTGCGGTTCGCTGTGCCCATCAATTGCAGGATTTCGACGTTGTCGGTCAGGGTGTAGCTGATCGAGCTATGCACGCTATCCACCCCACCTTCGGCCAGCTCTGTGACGAGATCGCCCACGTTTTCGACCAGATACAGGTCATTACCGCCACCACCGCTCAAGGTGTCCGCGCCTGCCCCGCCATTTAAGGTATTGGTGCCGCCATTGCCGATGATGATGTTGTTCAGTGTATTGCCGGTGATGTTGCA
>JASLJP010000152.1 GCA_030152425.1 Aquirhabdus sp. | reverse complement strand
CCGATGCTGGCAACCGGTCAATTGGTGGTGCTCGAAACGCCATTCTGGACGCTGACTCGCCCCTTCTTCCTCGTCGTTCACCGCCAGAAATACCAAGGCCCGGGTATGCAGACCTTTATGAAGTTTTGTCAGGACATGCCCTAGCATTTGGCCAAAAAAAAACCGGACATCATGTCCGGTTTTTTTTACATCGACAGTCTTACTGGGCGATGAGCTGAGCCAAGGCGGCAGCTTCGATCAGTGGCTTTGGATAGACACCCAGTACCAGTACCAGCAGTGAACAGAGCAGCACCATGATCCCGCCGGCCTGCACGCCCCAATTGCTTTGCGCATCGAGGTGCAGTGTTTTGGACGGGGTCATGTACAGCACGATCAGCACGCGCAGATAGTAGTACAGACCGATCGCGCTACCCAGAATGACCACGGCGAGTAACCACCAGGCCATGCCTTGGGTGGCGGAGAAGACCACAAAGAACTTCCCGATAAAGCCAGCAGTCAGCGGAATACCAGCCAGCGACAGCATCATCACGGTCAAGACCGAGGTCAGCAGTGGACGACGCCAGAACAGACCGCGATAGTCGGCCAGTGATTCGGCTTCGTCGCCATCGTAGGGACTGGACATCAGCGCGACCACACCGAACGAGCCAATGGTGGTCAGCACATAGGTGACAATGTAGATGTTCACGGTCGCAAGGCTGCCCGGACCAACGGCCACGATGGCGATCAGGATATAACCCAGATGGGCAATCGAGGAGTAGCCGAGCAGACGTTTGATATTGACCTGACGTACGGCCAGCAGGTTACCAATGATCACCGACAGGACTGCGATGACGACCAGCACCATGCGGGTGCCTTCCATCGCCAGTGCGCCGCTGGTAAACATCAGACGCAGGAACAGTGCCAAGACAGCGACTTTGCTGACGGTCGCAAGGAAGGTCGCGATCGGGGCTGGTGCACCTTGATAGACATCGGGTGTCCAACGGTGGAACGGCACCAGTGACAGTTTAAACGCGAGGCCAACCAAGATCAGACCGACGCCCGCCACGGCCAGTGGCTCATGCAGCGCGTGGACCAGTTGAATCCCAAGCTGATGAAAATTAAACGTGCCGCTAAAGGCATACAAGAATGCCATGCCCATCAGGATCGACGCCGAAGCAGTCGCCGACAGCACCATATACTTGATGCCCGCTTCCAGCGACTTACTTCGCTCATGGGTATACGCCAAGAGGCCGTAGGTCGGCACCGACAGCAACTCCAGACCGATAAAGAATGACGAGAAGTTATGCGCCGAGACCAGCAGGATGCCACCGGCAACCGCGATCAAGACCAAGATATACAGCTCTTCTTTATTGTCATGATAATCATGAATATAGGCATGCGCCAAGGTACAGCAGGCCAAAGCCGCGACCAAGATCAGGATGGTATAGAACTGGGCAAAGCCGTCTACCATAAACAACGAGCTGACCACGTTGAGCGCTGCCTGCTTGCCGGTAAACACATGCTCAGGCATGAAATTCAGCAGCACAAACTCGCGAATGCCGATGCCTTGATCCGGTGCCAGTTGGAAAAACTGGCGGAAGGCTTCTATCGGGTATTGCTGAATGCGTTGCACTGCAGGCAGAAACACCGAGGCCAAGGCCGCGTTGAGGCCGATCACGGTCACGGTAGCCGTGAGGTTGTGATGACGTTTGATCGCAATCAGCAGCATGACCAGCACCGCAGTCAGGCTGACGATCAACACCGGCGCCAGCGGCAGGAAAATTGCCAAATTGAGTTCATTCATGGCTTAGTGAACTCCCGCGCCGAGTTGTGGTGGTAATTCTGCGTGTGCGGCAGGGAATAAAGGCGTGTTGTAGGCATTGCTCACCCACTGCATGGTTTGATTCGAGGTGTCGAGCACGGTCTGCGGATACAGACCCAGCCAGACCAGCAGCACCGCCATGCTGATGAGCAAGGTCAGCTCACGCGCATTCAGATCGGCGATGCGATACTTGCCAGCCGGCACGGCATGATGATGCGCATCATGCGACTCGATAAAGGCATCGACCGATCCGGTCAGCGGTGCCATGTCATCGTTTTCATCATGTGAAGTGACGGGCTCTTTCGGCGCGCCAAACAAGGTCTGATGAATCAGATACAAAGAGTACAGACCCGCCAGCACCAGACTGACCGTGGCCAAGATCACATACCAAGGATACGGTTCAAATGCACCCAGCAGGATCAGGAACTCGCCGATAAAGTTACCAGTGCCCGGGATACCCAGTAGCGCCGCACTAAAGAACATGAGGAATACTGGCAGATAGCGTGCCCTGCCCCACATGCCGCCCATCTGACGCAGGTCACGGGTATGCAGGCGCTCGTAGATCTGACCGCACATGATAAACAGTGCCGCCGACGACAGGCCATGAGCCAGCATCATCACCATCAGCCCCTGCATGGTTAGCAGATTGCCGCTATACAGCGCGAGCAGGATAAAGCCCATATGCGACACACTGGTATAGGCCACCAGACGTTTGATATCGGTCTGGATAAACGCCACCCATGCGCCGTAGAACACGCCGATCAGACCCAAGGTAATCGCAATCGGCGCAAACTCGGCCGAGGCATGCGGGAACAGCGGCAAGACGAAGCGCAGCAAACCGTAGGCCGCTGTCTTGATCAGAATCCCTGCCAAGTCCACCGAACCTGCGGTAGGCGCTTGAGCGTGAGCATCGGGCAGCCAGCCGTGCAACGGCACGATCGGCAGCTTGACCGCAAAGGCGATAAAGAAGGTCAGCATCAGGCCATATTCAAAGCCTGGTGGGAACTGGGTACCCAGCAACTGCATGTAATCAAAGGTGATGACATGGGTGGCTTGGTAGTGCAACAGCACCAGTGCCAAGATCCCGACCAGCATGATCAGACCGGAGGCTTGGGTATAAATGAAGAACTTGGTCGCGGCATAGACGCGGCTATGGCCTTTGGAGCCGGAGTGTCCCCACAGTGCGATCAGGAAGTAGATCGGCACCAGCATCATTTCCCAGAAGAAGAA
This sequence comes from Aquirhabdus sp., assembly GCA_030152425.1. Lineage (GTDB taxonomy): Bacteria > Pseudomonadota > Gammaproteobacteria > Pseudomonadales > Moraxellaceae > Aquirhabdus. The sequence continues at coordinate 4,958 of JASLJP010000152.1, read as the reverse complement.
GAACAGGAACATGTCGATGGCGAGGAACACGCCGATCACACCACCCAGACTCCACAGCAGGTTGAGATGGAAGAAGCCCACATTTTTTTGGATCTCACCCCATGAACAGCCGACCGCCAGTACACCGAGCAGTGCAGTCAGCGCGACCATCATCAGGGACAGACCATCAAGCGCCAGATGGATCGAGATGCCCAGCATCGGAATCCATGGCACTTGCCATTCGGCTTGCCAGACTGGCGCAGCACCGATCTGGACGATCTCTTGCGCCGAGGCGCTGTATTGACCGGTGATCCACAAATGGAGGGTCAGCACGAGGGTCAACGACATGCCAAACAGCGCGATCCAGCGCGGTGCGCGGATGCTGAACTTCTCTGCCGTCCAGCACAGGAAACCTGCGATAAACGGGATCAGGATCAGCAGTGGCAAAATCAGGTTATTGTCAAAGTTCGGCATATTATTTCCCCATCACCTGAATTGCCAGCAACGCAAAGATCAACACGACTGCACCAAAGGCAGTGGCTGCCGCGTAACCGCGTAGAGAGCCGGTCTGGCCTTTGGTCGCAACGGCATTGCCGCCGCGCACGATGGCTGGTACCACACTCCAGAAACGATCGATCGGATCGCTTTGCAGCAAACGGGCAATCGCCAGAAAGCTCTTGGTAAAGACGATGTCAAACAGCTTGTCAAAGCCAAAGGCGTTGTACATCCAGTAGCCGAGGCCTGCACCGATGCCGGTATTGTTAAACTTGGTGACCAAGGTACGCTTGCCGGTAAACAGCAGCGCGCCGATGGCCAGACCGCCGAGTGCCGTCGCAATCGAGATAAACTCGATAAAGTGCTCGTCATGTTCAAACTGAACCAGCGCTTTAAAGTCCGGCAACACCCCCGCCAGTGGCGGATGGATCAGCGCACCGACCGCAGTCGACAGAACCAGCAAGACCAACAGCGGCAGCCAGTAGCTCACGCCTTTGATCGGCTCGCTATGGCCATTTTCCTGACCATGGAACACGATCCAGATCAGACGGAAGGTATAGATCGAGGTCAGACCGGCACCGAGCAGCGCAGGCCAGAACAGCTCTTGATGACCTGACGCCCAGGCTTGCCACAGGATGGTGTCTTTGGAGTAGAAACCGACCGTGACAAACGGCAAGGCAGCCAGCGCACCGCCACCAACGAGGAAGCAGGCATAGACGAATGGAATTTTCTTCCACAGGCCGCCCATCTTGAAGATGTTTTGCTCGTGGTGGCAAGCCAGAATCACCGCACCTGACGAGAGGAACAACAGCGCTTTAAAGAACGCATGGGTCATCAGATGGAAGATCGCCGCTTGCCACGCCCCGACACCGAGTGCCAAGAACATATACGCAATCTGGCTCATGGTCGAATAGGCCAATACACGTTTGATATCGGTCTGTGCCAGCGCGGAGAATCCCGCGATGAGCACACCGGCCGCACCCACGATCCCGACCAGCTCCATGATATTTGGCGCCATGAGGAAGATCGGATGCAGACGTGCGATCAGATAGACACCGGCGGTGACCATGGTCGCAGCGTGGATCAGGGCAGAGACAGGGGTCGGACCGGCCATCGCATCGGCAAGCCAAGTATGCAGCGGGATCTGCGCTGATTTACCCATCGCGCCGCCGAGCAGCATCAGGGCAATCAACTGCACATTGCTGCTGTTTGCAATCAACTCCGGCGCACGGGCGAGGATTTCATTGATATCCAGTGTACCCAGTTCACGGAACAGCAAGAACATACCGATGGCAAGGAACACGTCGCCGATACGGGTCACGGTAAACGCTTTGATCGCCGCGACGCCATTGGCTGGATCGGCAAAATAGAAACCGATCAGCAAGTAGGAGCAGATGCCCACGCCTTCCCAACCCAAGTACAGCAGTACCAGGTTGTCGCCTTGAACCAGCAGCAACATGCTGGCGACAAACAGGTTCATATAGGAGAAGAAACGTGCATAGCCGGCTTCGCCGCGCATATACCACGAGGCGAACAGGTGAATCAGGAAACCGACCCCACTGACGATCCCGGTCATGGTCAAGGACAGACCATCCAGATGCAGACCAAAAGTCGGTGCAAAATCACCGACTTGCATCCACGTCCACAGCACTTGCTGTACCGCTGGCGCGTGGCCGTTGGTCGCAGGCAGTGCCAAAAAGTCGAGACCGACCAACAGCGCAACCAATGCGGACAGCGCCATGCTGCCGACACTGATCACCGCCACGGTGTTTTCCGACAGGCGATCACGGAATGACGCCAGAATCAGAAAGCTGATCAGCGGCAGAATAAAGGTCAAGGGCAAGAGAGAGATAAACTGGCTCATCCGTGCATCTCACTGGCTGCGTCGATGTCCAGATGCTGGAAGCGACGGTAAAACTGCAACAAGATCGCAAGGCCAATACTGGCTTCAGCGGCGGCAAGGGTCAGGATCAGGATAAACATCACCTGTCCATCGGGCTGTACCCAGCGTGAACCGGCGACGACAAAGGCCAGTGCGGCGGCGTTCATCATCACTTCCAGACTCATCAGGATAAACATCAGGTTACGACGTGCCATGACGCCGTAAAACCCGAGTGCAAATAGGATCGCGGAGATCACCAAGCCATGTTCTACAGGAATGATCATTTCTTTGCCCCTTCTTGCTGTTTCTTCTCAGCGTCTAGACGCGCGAGTTGATTAAGACGAATTTTTTCGGCAGTTTCGGCAGCGGCGTTACGCACTTCGATCGGATCGTTAAAGCCATCGGTGTTACGACCCAGATGGTAAGCAGCAACCAGCGCAGCCAGCAGCAGCAATGAGGCCAGCTCGACCAGCAGCAAATAAGGGCCAAACAGCGCGATACCGACCGCTTTGGCGTCGACCACTTGTGTCCCGGCGACAGCGGCTTGATGGTCGTACTCACCACTGCCCAGCATCCACACCACGGCAACGCCGATCAGGAAAGACAGGGCGGCAGGCCATGCCCATGTGGTGGCGCTGTACCAGCGCTGCTCTTGCAGCAAGGTGGCGCGACCGAGGTTCAGCATCATCACCACAAATACGAATAGCACCAGAATCGCACCGGCATAGACGATGGCTTCCAGTGCGGCGGCAAACGGCGCGCCCAGACAGAAAAACAAACCAGCCACTGCCAGCAGCGACACGATCAGATTGAGCAGCGCATGCACGGGATTGGTATTGGTCACGGTGCGAATAGTGGCAAAAATCGCAACCACCGCAATCAGATAAAACGGCCAAGCATTGAGGATCGTGGTCATCATGGCATCAGTCCTCGTACGTCGACCGGCTGCGCTTCGTTTTGCGCAGCGCCCTTGGCCTTGCCCGATACGGCCATGCCGGAAACACGGTAGAAGTTGTAGTCGTGGTATTTACCCGGACCTGAGATCAGCAGATGTTCTTTTTCGTAGACCAGATTTTGACGGTCGAATTCGGCCATCTCAAAGTCTGGGGTCAGCTGGATCGCGGTCGTTGGGCAGGCTTCTTCGCACATGCCACAGAAGATGCAGCGGCTAAAGTTGATGCGGAAAAATTCGGGATACCAGCGGCCGTCTTCTTTCTCGGCTTTTTGCAGCGAGATACAGCCGACCGGACAGGCCACGGCGCACAGGTTACACGCCACACAGCGCTCTTCACCATCGGGGTCGCGCGTCAGCACGATGCGACCACGGTAGCGTGGTGGTGGGTTGACCGGCACTTCGGGATACATCAGGGTGTCACGCTTGCGCCAAGCATGGCTAAACACCATGACCAGACTGCGCAACTGCGACCAGATGCCGACAAATAGGTTTGCACTAGAATTTGACATATTCTTGATTCCTTTAGTGCTTAATGCTGCAGCGGGCTGGTGTATAACACATAGCCGGCAGTAACTAATAAATTGACCAGTGTGATCGGCAGGCAGATCTTCCAACTGAAATTCATGATTTGGTCATAGCGTGGACGTGGCAGGGCGGCACGCACCAAGATAAACATCATGACAAAGAACAAGATCTTGGCCAGCAACCAGAAGAAATCTGGCACAAACGGGATATTGATGTTGAACGGTGCTGCCCAGCCGCCAAAGAACAGAATGGAGATCAGCGCCGAGATCAGGATCACGCCGATGTACTCACCGACGAAGAACATCCCCCACTTCATGCCCGAGTATTCAGTGTGATAACCGGCACCCAAGTCCTGCTCCGCTTCCGGCGCATCGAACGGGCTACGGTGGGTCACGGCGATACCGGCGATGGCAAAGGTCACAAAGCCCAAAAACTGCGGGATCACAAACCACAGATGGGTCTGCTGGTACTCGACGATATCGCGCATATTAAAGCTGCCGACCGTGGCCACCACACCCATCAGTGACAAGCCCATAAAGACTTCATAGCTGACGGTCTGTGCTGCAGCGCGGATACCGCCCAGCAGTGCGAATTTGTTATTCGATGCCCAACCGGCAAACATCACGGCATAGACGCCGAGGCCTGCCATGGCAAAGAAAAACAGGATGCCGATATTCAGGTCGGCCACGCCCCAGGTCGGGGTAAACGGCACGACGATAAACGACAGCATCAGCGCGCCCATGCCGATGGCTGGGGCAATGATAAAGGTCAGTTTGTCGACAAAGGGTGGGGTCCAGTCTTCTTTAAAGAACATCTTCAAGCCATCGGCCAGAATCTGGAACAGACCAAAGGGGCCGACGCGGTTTGGACCATAACGGTCTTGCCACAGGGCCAGCACACGGCGCTCAACAAAGCTCAAGAAGCCCGCAACCATGACGACGACCAGCAGGATCAGCACGGCTTGGACGACTGAAAAGGTCGTGTCCCATTGCGACTGGGTCATGACGCCATTCAGAAAACTCGGTAACGTTGGGTCTGTACGCATCTTAGCCCCCTACCGCTGCAGATTGAGTGGCGGGTGCGACCTGAATCACCACCGGCTGGGTCAGATCAAACGGCTTC
>JASLJP010000125.1 GCA_030152425.1 Aquirhabdus sp. | reverse complement strand
TTGGACTGCATACGGTCATCGATACCGGCGCCCATCCCGACCCATTGATCCGCTCTAATAACGGCACACCGCGTACCCTAACCGTCGATCAAAACCTGATTGAAAAACATTTTGACTCCACCGTCAGTCTGCTCAATCAGGTCATCCGTGCCGAAGAGTGGGCATGGGCGCATCCCGATGAAACCCGTCGTTTTCTCGCCCGAGAAACCAATAGCAGTGAATATTGGATCACCAAAGCCTATGGCGCAAACGCACATCTCAACCTTAAAACTGATCTGGCAGATGTATCGGTGAGTGCCCTGCAGGACTTTGCCGATTTCCTCTGGCGCTGGAAGTTCATCCCCCATCAGGTCAATGTGCTGGACTGGATTGATGCCCGCCCACTGGATGCGGTGCAGAAGCATATCTCGGTGGTTGCTTAGTGCCTTGTGAGTAGCCCATAACATAAAACCCTGCAGCAGTTCAGCTGTAGGGTTTTTTGGTCTGCGCGCAGCGCGGCACGTGCTGCTCGATCAGGCGATCATCGTTCTCCACCAGCGTAGTTCAGCGTGCGGTTCGTCGAGGTTTAATCGCTCACCCATTTGCGGTGTGCTGACGCCTACACCCGCGTGCTCTGCCAGTGCAACGATCCGCTCAAACGGGTCATCCCAGACATGCATGGCCAGATCAAAAGTACCGTTATGCACGGGCATTAAATTTTTACCCTTGAGATCCAGATGGGCTTGCAGCGTTTGTTCAGGCTGCATATGGACATCTGGCCAGTCTTTGCCATAGGCACCGGTTTCGATCATGGTCACGTCAAATGGACCGTAGCGATTGCCGATCTCTTTAAAGCCATCGAAGTAACCCGTATCGCCACTAAAAAATAAGCGCAGATCATCCGCGATGATCACCCAAGATGCCCAGAGCGTAGCGTTGCTATCCGATAGGCCACGACCTGAGAAATGATGCGCAGGCGTGGCGACCAACTGTAGGCCGTCGATCTGCGTCTCTTGCCACCAATCCAGTTGGCGTACCTTGGCTGCCGCTACGCCCCATTTGATCAGGATATCTCCGACACCCAGCGGCGTCAGAAAGTACTCGACTTTATCTTTGAGCTGCTGGATCGCATCATGATCAAGGTGGTCGTAGTGGTTATGTGACAGGATCACCCCTTTGATCGGGGGGAGCTCAGCGATGCTGATCGGCGGCTGGTGAAAGCGCTTCGGCCCGATCCATTGGAAGGGCGAAGCGCGTTTGGAGAACACCGGATCGGTCAGCCAAAATTCACCGCGCAGCTTAAGCAACATGGTCGAATGTCCCAGACGGAACAACGAACGATCCGGCGCCGCCAGTAATTCGCCTCGGCTGAGTTGAATGACCGGTACGGGCTTACTGGGCACTGTGCCGCTCGGTTTGTTAAAGGCAAACAGCCAGATCAACTGCAGGGTTTTCCACAGCGTCGTTTTATGCAGATTGGGGCTGAGGTTAAAGAACTTACCGCCGCGCTGCTTAGATGCCTGCGCAGGTGTCGTGACCTCTATGGTGTGTGTATCAAAGGCCGTATGGGTCGTCATGTCGTGTTACTCCTCATTTGAGATGTTTTGCAGCACATCAGGATATGATCGATGTGCTGTGGTCTAACCCGTGGATGAAGCACAGGCGCTTTCAATGCACTACAACTTATTTATTAATTGAGTAATTAATCACTCATTAATGAATTCAAAAAGAGGGACAGATGCTGTCCCTGATCTCTTCAAGCCGTGGGGGTGGCCACCGCATGCCAGAAGGCGTTAAACCCCGATTCTCGGTAGCGGTCGGCATGGGCGGGCTCTTGCACCATAAAATTCATGGTCAGATCAGCCAAAGCCCCCAGCATCGAACCGATAAACAGGGGAGGATAGTCACGCAGTAAGCCCAGCGTGATTTGCGTTTGCAGCAGCGTCGTCATATCACAGAAGGATTGCATGCCGATCTGTTTGCTCTGCGCAGTGATCTGCTCTGATGTTGATAGCTGAGCCATTACTTTGCGTTTCTCAGGGGCAGCGACTCCCCATGCGATATAGGCTTGCCACACATGATGCATCTGGGTCTTCAGATCATTGCTTTCCGGGTAGTGCAGCATCATCACCTGACGCAGCTCGGCTTTTAACGACAGGTAGAGCTGGTTGAGCAGTTCTTCTTTCGAGCTGAAATAGGTAAACAGAGTTCCTTCCGCCACCCCAGCCTGTTTGGCGATCTTGGACGTTGGCGCACGCTCACCCAGCTCGGCCAGCACCGCGATGGCAGCATTCAAAATTGCATCACGTTTATCGATACTGCGAGGGCGTGCCATAGTTCAACTATTTAAATGAGTGATCACTCAATCATATATGAAGTAACGCAAAGGTCAAGTCCTTTTTTTGTACTAAATTGCATCGGGTTTAAGGGCAGAAATTGCGAGGTGTGCATCAAGACGCAAGCAGTAAAGCCCGCCGCACTGACAGTAGCGTTCGGATATAGCGCTTCAACCCAAAACTCTTAAATCTATCTAGATTTAAGAGTTTTTTTTTAACACTATTTTTTTGACTTCTTCGAGGTAACCATTTGCTCAAACTGCAAGTTGTTCCAGTAGCTGGTATTTTCTTTACGTTTCTGTGAATTTTTTGCTTTTGATGCATCTTTCGCTGGTGGTTGAGTATTGTTCATCTTTTTTCTCTGACATGTTGAAAAAATTGTATACAAACTGCTCAGCAAGCCTAGCAGACTTTATGCCGTCCAGACATGGGTATGTAGCATGGGGTAACAAAGATGTTCATCGTGTCCATGCGCTTTTTAACTGCGCAAGCGCACGATCCGATGCGCGATCTTCCTCAGCGACGGCGTGCTGCCAGATGGGGGGGAGTGCTTGCAACTGAGTCGCATAGCGCAGCGCCAGCTCCGTCTGATTCAGCCGTTCCAGCTCCTGAATGAGCAC
>JASLJP010000055.1 GCA_030152425.1 Aquirhabdus sp. | reverse complement strand
GGTTTTTGGTCGGGATTACTTTCTTCAGCAACTCGCCGCTATCAAACCGTTTGCCGATGTACTGGCAGCACCAGTAGCGCATGCGGTTGTCGCTCATCAGGTCGTAGTCTCCGGCACGTAGTGCGGCGACCTGCGTGTCGGCGTCTTTGTAGATCTTGTAGACGATTTGATCGAAATTAAAACTACCGCGCCGCGTCGGCAGGTCATTGCCCCAGTAATTCGGATTGCGGCGATAGCTGACGCCCGAACTGGCGATATCCACCACGTAGGGACCGGAGGCGATTGGTTTTTCAAAGGTGATTTTTTCAAAGGCGACTTTCTTGCCATTTGCGCCGATCCCCCACTTCGGCGAAAACACCGGCAGCCCACCGACCACAAAAGGCAGATCACGACCTTTGCGGCTAAAGGTAAACCGTACGGTCTGGGGATCAATAATCGTCGCTCCGGAAATCTCAGCAAAATACGATTTAAAGCGTGGGCTAGCCTTGCGACCGGTCAAGGTATCAAAGGAGTATTTGACATCCTTGGCAGTCACCGGATCGCCATTGGAAAAACGCGCCTTGTTGTTGATATGAAACGTCACCGCAGAAAAATCGGGGGTCACCACGATGTCATCAGCCAAAAGCCCGTACTGGGTATTGATCTCGTCCATGCTCTTTATGGTCAGGGTTTCAAACACGACGTCGAGCAGACCCGGTGCGGGAATCCCTTTAAAACTAAACGGGTTTAACTTGTCATAGCTGCTGTTGGTACTGATCACCGACACCGCCAAGCTGCCACCGCGTACTGCATTCGGATTCACATAGTCAAAATGGGTGAAATTGGCTGGATACTTGGGCAAACCAAACTGGGCATAGGCGTGCTCTGCCGAGGCAGGGCTCTGCAACAGCAGCGCCAGCAGCGTCGCGCCCAGCAGTTGCGCGCCAAGGCGCAGGGTAGATGTAGACAATGCCGCAACAAAAACTTTCATGGATAGACTCGGGTACATTTTGCGTTATAAAGAGGCCTGAACGAGGCGCTGGGTATAGGCATGGTGTGGCGTCGCCAGCAGGGCGGTGGTTTCACCGGACTCAACGATCTCGCCGTCCTTCAGCACATAGACGCGGTGCGCCAATGCATTGACCACCGCCAGGTCATGGCTGATCAACAGATAGCTGATGCCATATTTCTCCTGCAGGCTTGCCAGCAGTGCCAGCACCTGATTCTGTATCGACACATCCAGCGACGAGGTCGGCTCATCCAGCAGCAGCACGCGTGGACGCAGCACCACCGCACGGGCAATCGCGATCCGCTGACGCTGACCGCCGGAAAACTCATGCGGGAAGCGCTGCAGGATGCTGGCACTCAGCCCCACCTCGTGCAAAATATCGATGATCCGCTGTCTGCGCTCTGCGGGGGTCAGCGTGGGAAAGTGCAAGGCCAGCCCCTCGCCCACGATCTGCTCGATGGTTCGGCGCGGCGACAGAGAACTAAACGGGTCTTGAAACACCACCTGCAGTCGCGCCCGCATCGCGCGTCGCTCGCTTGCGCTACGTGCAGCGGTGGCACGCCCTTCAAACGACACTGCGCCGCCGTTGTTACGGATCAGCCCGAGTAGCGCTTGCGCTAGGGTGGATTTACCGGAACCGGACTCCCCGACCACGGCGATGGTCTCACCGGCCTTAAGCGAGATCGAGGCTCCGGCCAGCGCGACCAACCGATCTCGACCAAAGAAACTCTTGAGCCCACGCCGTGGGCGGCTGTACTCCACGCGCAAATCCTGCGTTTCAAGCACAGTGGCGGCATCCTCTGCCACCGTGGTCACACGGCGCTGCGGCAGGCTGTTGATCAGGCGCTGGGTATAGGGATGGGTCGGGTGCTGGAACAGCGCCTCGGTACTGGCGATTTCGACCAGTTTGCCCTGCTCCATGACCGCCACACGCTGGGCAAATTTGCGCACCAGATTGAGATCATGGGTAATGAGCAGAATAGCCATGCCCTCGCCGTCACCGCGCTGGCTTTCCTCCGCTTGCAGGTCGAGCAGCAACTGCACGATCCGCGCACGGATGGTGGTGTCGAGTGCGGTGGTCGGCTCGTCGGCGATCAGCAGCTTGGGACGGCAGGCCAGCGCCATGGCAATGGCAGCACGCTGCAACTGCCCTCCTGAGAGCTGATGCGGGTAACTGTCGATGCGTTTTTCCGGTTCACGCAGACCCGTACGTGTCAGCAGCGCGATCGCCTTGGCACGCGCCTCACTCGCGGACAGGCCTTCGTGCAAGACCAAGGTTTCGATGATCTGATTGCCGATGCTATACAGCGGGTTGAGCGAGGACATCGGCTCTTGGAAAATCATGGCGATTTCGGCACCGCGGATCTTGCGCAGTTCCGGTTCGGATTTATCCAGTAGGTTTTCACCACGAAAATCAATCCGCCCCTCGACATGCACATTACGCAGCAGCCGCAGGATCGACTGGGCAGTGATGGTTTTGCCCGAGCCGGACTCACCCACCAAGGCGACACGCTCGCCGGCATGGATGTGCAGATTGAGATTGTCGACCAGCAGACGCTCACCGATGCGGATATGTACGTCGCGTAGCGCCAGTAAAGGGTGATCACTCATCGCGAACCTCCTGTGCTGGGCAACGCTTTGTTGCGGGTATCGAGTGCGCCGCGCAGGGCTTCGCCGATAAAGGTCAACAGCAACAGGGTCAGTACCAGCACGCCAAAGGCCGATAGCGAGATCCACCATGCATCGAGATTGTCCTTGCCTTGCAGCAGCAACTGGCCAAGGCTGGGTGCGGGTGCCGTGACGCCCAGTCCCAAAAAGTCCAGACTGGCCAGCGCCATGATGGCGGCACTCATTCGGAACGGCAGATAGGTGATGACGGGAGTCAAGCTGTTGGGCAGTAAATGACGCCAGATGATCTGGGCATGTGACAGCCCCATGGCGCGCGCCGCCTTCACATATTCGAGCTGGCGGTTACGCAGGAACTCGGCGCGCACATAGTCGGAAAGATGAATCCAGCCAAACAACGACAGCAGGAAAAACAGCAGCAGCAAGGTCGGCTCAAACACCGTGGTAAAGATCATGAGAATGTAGAGCTCCGGCATCGAGCCCCACACTTCGATCAAACGCTGGGTAATCAGATCGACCTTACCGGCGAAATAGCCCTGAATCACCCCGATCAAAATCCCAAACACCGTGCCGACCAGTGTCAGCGCGAGGCCAAAGGTCACCGAGACGCGAAAGCCATACAGGACGCGTGCCGTGATGTCATAGCCTGCGATATCGGTACCTAACCAATTCTCCTTGGAGGGATGACCGGGATAATGGTCCGTGCCCGAAAAGTAGTTCAGGGTGTTGTAGTAATACTCATTGGGCGTAAACAGGGCAAAGTTGCCGGGTTTTTCCAATTGCTCACGGATAAACGGATCGTGATAGTCGGCACGGATCGGCAGATTGCCGCCAAAGACGGACTCCTGATAATCCTTCACAAAGGGGAAATACCACTGCTGCTGATAGCGCACCACCAGCGGTTTATCGTTGGACAACAGTTCGCCAGCGAGGCTCAGGCCATATAGGCTTAAGAAAATCACCAGACTCCAGTAGCCCAGACGATTGCGCTTAAAGCGCTGCCATAACTGACGACTCGGTGACAACGCGATGCTGTCATCGACCGGAGTCGCCTCGTGCGGTGCTGTGACCGTGGTACGAAACCAAGCCAAACGCTGCCAACGACTGCGGGGAGCGGCTACGGTAAAGATTTCCGGAGAATTCATATCAGGACTCCTGCGCGTCGAACTTGATACGTGGGTCGGCAAAGACATAGGCGATATCGCCGAGTAGTCGAGTACCCAATCCGATCAAGGTAAAGAGATAAAGCGTGCCGAGCACCACCGGATAATCGCGATTACTGATGGACTCGAAGGACAGCAGCCCCATGCCATCAAGCGAAAACAGGGTTTCGATCAACAGGCTGCCGGTAAAAAACGCCGTGATAAAGGTGCCCGGGAAATTGGTGATCAACGGCAGCAAGGCGTTGCGAAATACGTGTTTCCACATGATGCGACCTTCGCTCAAGCCTTTGGCGCGCGCGGTCAGCACATACTGGCGATGGATCTCATCGAGGAAGGTATTGCGGGTCAACAAGGTCTTGAGCGCAAAGGTACTGACCACGGAGGCCGTCACGGGCAGCGTGATATGCCACAAGTAGTCCAGCACCTTGTCCGTGCCACTCAGGGTCGACCAGTTATCCGAGACCAGACCACGCAGAGGGAATACATCCCAGAACGAGCCACCACCCAGCAGCAAGATGAGCAGCACCCCGAGCACGAAACCCGGCACGGCGTAGCCGACCAGTACCAGCAAGGTACTGACAAAGTCAAAGCGACTCCCTGCCCGCACGGCCTTGGCCACGCCGAGCGGCACCGAGATCAAATAGGTGAGCAGGAATGTCCACATGCCGAGCGACACCGACACCGAGAGACGTGACTGGATCAGTGACCAGACATCTTGGTTGCGAAAATAGCTTTCACCCAAATCGAACTTGGCGAAGTTGGTCAGCATATGCCAATAGCGCTCTGGCAGTGGCTGATCAAAACCATACATGGTGCGCAGCTCTTTGATCTGCTCCGGCGACACGCGCTGGCTGGCGGTGTAGCTCCATGCGCCCTCACTCAAGTCGGTACCCGAGGCACTCGATTCGATTTTGTTCAGCGCATGCTCGACTGGCCCACCCGGCACAAACTGGGTGATCAAAAAGGTAATGGTCAGCACCCCGATCAGGGTCGGGATCATGGCGATGATCCGCTTGGACAAATACAACCACATAAAATAACTTCCCGACCCGCTGTGAGGCAGGCTTACTGGTTTTAGGCGTTTCGTGGATCACGCGGATTGGCTGGACGATCGAGACCCAGATTTTCGCGATAGGTCTTGCCGGTATACTCGGTACGGAACAGGCCACGGCGCTGCAGCTCCGGCACGACCAAGCGCGTGAAGTCTTCAAAGCCTTGGGGCAGATACGGTGGCACCACGTTAAAGCCATCGGCACCGCGCTCGACAAACCATTGCTCGATGGTGTCGGCCACGGTTTTCACCGACCCCACGGCCTGCAGATGGCCACGGGCAACGCGGAAACGCAGGATCAATTGGCGGATGGTTAGATTTTCACGGCGTGCCAAGTCCAGTTGCTGCTGGAAACGGCCCTTCCCGTTTTCACCGGCTTCATAGGGCAGATCCGGCAGAGGGCCATCCAGGGGGTAATCGGACAGATCAAAGCCCCCAAAGCTAAAGCCGCTCAGGTCGACCAGATTTTGTAGCTCATTGAATTTGTCTTGTGCTTCCTGATCCGTCTCGGCAACGACGACCGATAGCCCGGGGGTGATTTTAAGTTGCGATTCGTCACGACCGTATTTGGCCATTCGGCCTTTGACGTCGCGGTAGAAGTCTTGGGCCACATCGAGCGAGGTGGCGGAGCAATAGCTCATCTCGGCGTACTGGGCGCAGAATTCGCGCCCCAGGTCGGAGTTACCCGCTTGAACCAATACGGGATAGCCCTGGATCGGGCGGGGAAAATCGAGCAACCCTTCGGAGGAGACAAACTCGCCTTTGAAATCGACCGGATGGGCATGGATCGGGTCATAGAAAATGCCCGCCTGCCGGTCAGGATGATCGAAGGTGTCGTCATCAAAACTGTCCCACAGTTGCTTGGTCAGCTTGACATACTCTGCGGCGCGCTCGTAGCGCTCACCGTGG
>JASLJP010000352.1 GCA_030152425.1 Aquirhabdus sp. | reverse complement strand
GCCGTGCTGACCGACGGTTACGACTTAAAAAAATTCGACGCCATGACTGTTGCCGAGTATGCCCGCCTGCGCACCCTCACCCCGCGTCGCCAGCTGGCCGCCACGGTCGCCTTCGAGCACTTTACCGCCATGATCGCCAGCTATATGCTGCGCCACCCGAACATCATCAATCACCTCGACCAAAACATGCAGCAGCTGTGGCTATGGCATGCCATCGAGGAAATCGAGCACAAAGCCGTCGCCTTCGACGTGTTCCAGCATGTGTTTAACAACCTACCGCAGCGCCGCCGCAGTATGCGCACCATCTCCTTGGGCTTCCTGATCAGCAACGCCACCATGACCGGCCACCTGCTGTGGCAAGACCGCAAAAACAGCTTGGGCAATGTGCGCAACCTACTCAAAAACGCCCGTGACCTCGCCCTGATCGGCCATCTGATGCTGTCGATCCTGCCCGAGTATCTGGCCTTTTACAAAGCCTCCTTTCACCCCAAACAGATCGACCACAGCCCGCTGATGCAGCGCTGGCTGCCGCAGTTAGAACGCATCGCCCCCGATAGTTACGTCTTTAGTTAAGGAGTCGCCACCGATGAGCAGCACTGTCACCCTGCACCAATGGGAAATCTCGCCCTTCTGCCAAAAAGTCGCCAAGGCCCTGCGCTACAAAGGCATCGCCTTTGATACCGTCGACTACAACGGCCTGCTTGGCAGCAAAGTCGCTGGCCTGTCCAAAGTCGGCAAAGTGCCCGTGCTCGACATCGACGGCCAGCGCATCCAAGACAGCACCAAGATCGCCCGCTACCTCGACGACGCCTATCCCGACACCCCGCGTCTGTACCCCTTGGATCTACAGGCACGCGCGCAGGTCGAGCTGTGGGAAGACTGGTCGGACGAGCTGCTGTATTTCTACGAAGTCTACCTGCGGGTCAACGACCCCAAAGCCCTTGAAGCCGCCGCCGCCCTCAGCGCCGCAGGCCGACCCACCTACGAGCGCGCCATCATCAAACCCCTGCTCAAAGCCGCCCTCAAACTACAGATCGCCATGCAGGGCACCGGCCGCATGGCCGAGGCCGATGTCCACGCCGAGTTCCGCCGCCACCTCGACCGCATCGAGCTGATCCTCGGTCAGACCGGCTATCTGGTCGGCACAGCGCCCACCATCGCCGACTTTGCGGTCGGCGCACAGCTCGGCGAAGTCGTGCGCACCAGCGACCTGATGCGCCCCGAGATCCACAGTCGCCCCAATATCACCGCATGGCTGGCCAAACTATGAACGCGCCCATCAATCCCGCCGGCCTGTCCGCTGCCGTGGTGTTTGGCGTCGGCGCAGTGCAAGGCATCGGCGCCGCCGTCAGCCGCCGTATCGCGCGCGAAGGCCTCACCGTGCATATCGCCGGTCGCACCCAGTCCAAACTCGATGAGGTCGTCGCCGAGATCAGCGCTGCAGGCGGCACCGCCATCGCCCATGTGTTGGACGCCACCAATAGCGACCACGTCGCCGCGCTGTTTAACACCGTCGCCGCGCAGGGCCAGCCCATCGCCCTCGTGGTCAACAACGTCGGCAGCAACATGCCCGCCCGCTTCCTACACAGCAAAGCCGCGTTCGTCGAACAAATGTGGCGTCTGACCTTCCTGTCCGGCTTTCTGGTCAGCCAGCACGCCATGCCCCTGTTGCTCGCCCAAGGTCACGGCACGCTGCTGTTTACCGGCGCCTCCGCCTCGATCCGTGGCAAACCGATGTTCGCTGCCTTCACCACCGGCAAAGCCAGCCTACGCGCCTACGTCTATGCCCTCGCCGCCGAGTACGCCCCACAGGGCATCCATATCGGCCATATCGTCATCGACGGTGTGGTCGACGGCGACCGTGTCAACAACATGGGCAAAGGCCTCGGCCGTATCGCATTACGCACGATCAAAGGCAAAGGCGGCGCGCTGAATATCGACGCCATCGCCGACAACTACTGGCACATCCACCGCCAACCACCCAGCCTCTGGACGGTCGAAACCGACCTGCGTCCGTTTCGGGAGAAATTCTAATGGGCAGTTTGTTAACCCCCTCCTACACGGAGACCGCCGCGCTGGTGATCGGTAGCGCCGCGCTGGCTGCCGCTTTTCGTGCCGTGCTGCCCCCCGGTGCCACCATCTACGCCACCGGAGCCACCGACGACCACGCCGACGTCTTTGCCCGCATCCAGAAAAGCCGCAAACCACTGACCCTCGTCATCTTCCAGCCCCCTGCCGCCACGCCGCAGCCGACCGCCAGCCTGACGGGTAAACTCGCGGAAGCCCGCTTCCACGCCACCGCCTACCCGCTGTTCCTCACCGCCCAAAGCGCCATCCGCGCCATGCTGAAAACAGGCAGCGGCAGCCTCATCGTGCTCGGCTCATCACTCGCCGTCACCCCCCAACCCCACCTCGCGCTGGAATCCGCCATGTACGCCGGCATGCGCGCCCTGACCCAATCCCTCTCGCGCGAATTCCACCCCCAAGGCATCCACATCGCCTACGTCGCCCTGCCCGAACCCCTCACCGCCACCCCCGACGACCTCGCACAGCTCTGCCTACAGCTCCACGCGCAGCCGCCCAGTGCATGGACACAGGAGGTGGGGATGTGAGGGGGAATGAAAGTTATTGAGAAAACATCCTTCTGAAAAAAAAGAGATTGGATCTGGGATATTTTTATTTCTGTACCAATCTCATTATTATCTAACTCTCAGGGCATCAAATACCCTGAGAGCTCATCA
>JASLJP010000323.1 GCA_030152425.1 Aquirhabdus sp. | reverse complement strand
ACGGGGTTCGTCTGTCGTCCGCGGGGCGCTTTTACGACTTGCGGCACTGCCTGCATCTAGGCCGCTTTGTTTGAGGAGGGCTTTTTGCTTGAGGCGGTTTTTGTTGCGTCGTTTGAGCCGTAGTTGGGTCAGGGTGTGCATCAGATGGGGCAGGTCTTTGAGCTCCAGTCGGCGCACAAACTCATACAGCATCCGGTCGCGGGTAAAGCGGATATATTGCCCGACCTGATGTGCCTTGATCTCGGCCGGGTCGAAGTTCAGGATCAGCAGATCGGTCGCCATCAGCGCCAGAAGTGCCAGATAGCCGATGATGCTATACGCCGTCTCCGGCAGATACAGTGTCGCGGTGTATAGGGTATGCAGCAGCAACAAGATGACACTGCCCCCCGCCAGCCAGAGCGGGGCTTTTTGGGTAAAGCCCAGGATCAGCCACAGCGCAACCCCAAGCTTGATCAGCCCATAAAACAGGACAAACGGCAGGTGCATGTCGAGCTGTGACCAGACCGCTAAGGGCAACAGACCGAGATAGCAAAAGCTAAACGCAACCACGATGCGCGCAAGGCCACGAATTTGGTATAATAATTCTTCTGTGGTTTTCATTTAGATTCTGCCATTGTGTGTCGCATCTCCATGTGCGTTGAATTTTGGGTGAAACGAGCTGAGCCAGTGCGCGCGGCTGCGGTGTATTTCATCGCACGGCTGCTGCGCACGACTAGACTATACGGGATACACAGGCTAATCTTTCGGACTGTTATGCCCGACTTTGTCTGCTCGGATCACGAGGCCATAGATCGGCTGCAGATCAGCACAGATATCCCGCTTTTTTACTTTTATATTGATCGAGCTTAGCATGACCCCTGAAATCTTACACGGACTCCTTCAAGCCGCATTTCCGGCAGCCGACATCGCCACCTCGGGTCAAGCGGGTAAGTTTGACGTCCGGTTGGTCGATGCCCAGTTTGAAGGCCAGCGGCCGGTACAGCGCCAGCAAGCAGTGTATGCCCCGCTCAACAGCTATATCGCCAGCGGCGAAGTGCATGCGGTGACCATCCGCGCACTGACTCCGGAAGAGTGGCGTAAAGCCAGCCTGTTTGGCTAAGTCGCGGCATGGGTTCGCTGTGTAGCACAGGGCTGAGACGGCCTGTAGGCACAGATTTTTTAGAGAACAATAAACTTATACATAGACCGCCGTCCGCGCATGATCCAGCCCCACCGGCCATGTACGGGATGCAGTCGCAGACCTAGGTAGTCATTTCAGCAATGGATAAATTTCGAATTCAAGGCGGCGCGTGTTTAAGCGGTACCGTCCGTATTTCAGGTGCCAAGAATGCAGCCCTGCCGCTGTTGGCCGCGACTATCTTGGCGAGCACCCCGATCCGCCTCAGCAATGTGCCGGATCTGAAGGACGTCACCACCTTGATCAAGGTGCTGGAAAGCCTCGGCATCACCGTCCAGCGCCAAAAAGGCGACGGGCAGGACATCAGCGGCATCGTCTCCGTCGATGCCAGTACGCTGAACAGCCAGTTTGCGCCCTATGAGTTGGTCAAGACCATGCGCGCCTCGATCTTGGTCTTGGGTCCCCTGTTGGCACGCTACGGCGAAGCCACCGTGTCGCTGCCGGGTGGCTGTGCCATCGGCTCACGTCCGGTCGAGCAACATCTTAAAGCGCTGGAAGCCATGGGCGCCGAGATCCGCGTCGAAAACGGCTATGTGCATGCCAAGGTCGATGGTCGCCTCAAGGGCACCCGCCTGTCCTTTGATATGGTCACCGTCGGCGGTACCGAAAACATCCTCATGGCCGCGACATTAGCCAGCGGCACCACCATCCTCGACAACTGCGCGCGTGAGCCAGAGGTCACCGACCTCGCCCATATGCTGGTCAAGATGGGTGCAAAGATCGAAGGCATCGGCAGTGATCAACTGGTTGTACATGGCGTCGAAAGCCTGAATGGTGTGGACTATAGCGTCGTCGCCGACCGGATCGAGACCGGCTCTTATCTTGCAGCGGCGGCCATGACCGGTGGCTGTGTGCGCACCACCCATACCGACCCGCACCTGCTCGATGCCGTGTTGCTCAAGTTTGAAGAAATGGGCGCCACCATCACCAGCGGTGTGGACTGGATCGAGCTGGATATGCGCGGCCGCCGTCCCAAAGCCGTGAGCTTCCGCACCCTGCCGCATCCGGCCTTCCCGACCGATATGCAGGCACAGATCATGACCGTGAATACCGTAGCCATCGGCACCGGCACCGTGATCGAGACCATCTTTGAAAACCGTTATATGCACGTACCCGAGCTGTCACGCATGGGTGCCAAGATTCAGGTCGATGGTCATACCGCCATCGTGACCGGCGTTGAGACGCTGCAAGCCGCACCGGTCATGGCCACCGACCTGCGTGCCTCGATGTCTCTGGTGCTGGCCGCGCTGACCGCCCAAGGCGAGACCATCATCGACCGGATTTACCATATCGACCGTGGCTATGAGCACGTCGAAGAAAAACTGCGTGGCCTCGGCGCAGTGATTGAGCGAGTAAAAGCATGAGTAGTGTGACCCTTTTAGATGCCGCGTCAGCCGCCGTGATGGGCAATTTCGATCATGGGCTGACCTTGGCGCTGTCCAAAGGCCGTATTCTGGAAGAAACCCTGCCGCTGTTGAAAAACGCCGGCATCGAGCTGCTGGAAAATCCGGATAAAAGCCGCAAGCTGATTTTCCCGACCACCCATCCCAAAGTACGCATTCTGATCCTGCGTGCCAGCGATGTCCCTGCCTATGTCGAAAACGGCGCGGCGGATATCGGTGTGGCGGGCAAAGACGTCCTCATGGAGTACGGCGCGCAAAATGTCTATGAGTTGATCGACCTCAAGATCGCCAACTGCCGTCTGATGACTGCCGGTCGCGTAGACGCCTCGGGCAACCGGATCGTGCCCGAAGGTCGTCTCAAGATCGCCACCAAATACGTCAATATGGCGCGCCAGTACTACGCCAGTCGCGGCGAACAGGTCGATGTGATCAAACTCTACGGCTCGATGGAGCTGGCACCGCTGGTGGGGCTGGGCGATCTGATCGTCGATGTGGTCGACACCGGCAATACGCTACGTGCCAATGGTCTCGCCCCATTTGACCTGATCGCCACCATCTCTTCACGCCTGATCGTCAACAAAGCCAGCTATAAGCGCAAGCAAGCCGTGCTCAGTCCGATCTTGGCCGATATCGAAGCCGCCGTCGGGGCAGTGACCAGCTAAGCCCTTCCTCTGCACTAAAAAAGGCGCTGTCTGAATCTCCCAGACAGCGCCTTTTTTATGGAGCGAGTGCTTTAGCCCTGCGCCGCCAATGCCGCGCGGATCTTGTCCGCATGTACGGCGATCTCGGCCATGTCGCCCATCTTGCTGGCGTGTACACGCGTCACCAGCGCCAGCAGTGAGGTCGGCAGGATATGGAAATGGACATGCGGCACGGTCTGACCCGCTGCCGTACCATTGAGCTGCATCAGCACAAAGCCCTCGACGCCCATCGCGGTTTTGACCGCAGCCCCGACTTTTTGCACGGTATGGATCCATGCGGCCGCTGCGGCAGGCGACAAGTCGAGGATGGTCTC
>JASLJP010000303.1 GCA_030152425.1 Aquirhabdus sp. | reverse complement strand
CACGGCCGAGCTTGGTTCGGTGAATACTGCACCAATGAAAGCAGCGGATGGTAGTGCAGGTCCTAATCAGGTCT
Organism: Aquirhabdus sp.; assembly: GCA_030152425.1. Lineage (GTDB taxonomy): Bacteria > Pseudomonadota > Gammaproteobacteria > Pseudomonadales > Moraxellaceae > Aquirhabdus. The sequence goes on along the minus strand of JASLJP010000303.1, from coordinate 3,281 downwards.
CGGGCACGATACGGGTGAAGCTATGAAATTATTATCCAACAGTTTGACCAGCAAGCTGGCAACGGCGCAAAGTGCCTATGAGCGACTGCCAAAGCGGGACCAATTGGCGCTCTTGATCCTCGGTGCTTTTTTGTCCTTATTTGTCATTGTCGGCGGTGGTTATTGGGTGCATCATAAGGCTGAGCAAAGCAAAGACAATGCCGATCAGGCCAGACAGTTGCTGTTGTGGATGCGCGGACAAGCCCCGCATTTACAAGCCAACAATGGCGTGCAGCAACCACTGACCACGATCGTGCAAGACTTCGCACTGCAACAAGGCCTGACGGTGACTCAAAATGAAAACGGTGGTCGGGTCATGGTCACGACGTCACATCAAAGCTTTGCGGTATTGGGCAACTGGTTGACAAGACTTGCACAAGCCGGCATCCAGATTGACCAATTAGATATTGATCAACAGGCAGGGGGAGTGTTGCAATTACAGGCAACGTTTACCAAGCCATAATGAGGATCGCATCATGAGTGCCACACAAAATCGTGCTTTGCCTTCTACCTCTCACGAAGGGAATCTTGTTTTAATTGCGCACGTTGCATATGCCCTCTATTTGCTAAGCTATTTTACGGCGGGTCTGTCGTGGTTGGCAGCGATTATCATCAGCTATGTCAAACGCCGTGACGCCGAAGGGACTTGGTTGCACAGCCACTTTGAGTGGCAAATTAAAACCTTTTGGTACACGATTATCCTGACAGCGGCCAGTATCGTGCTGGTCATGATTGCAATGCCTGCGGGTATCGTGGGTCTGATGGCAGACAATAGCGCCACCAGTTTTAGCTTCCTCTCCGCCAGTGGACTGGTGGTATTGGCAGCGGTGGGTGTCTTTATCTTTACCTTGTTTTGGCATTTATATCGCATCGTGCGTGGCTGGCTCGATTTGGCCGCCAAACACGACATGCCGTCCTAATCCAAGGCATGTCGCTCTGATGGCTAGACAGGTTTAAAGCGCTGCCGCTTGGGTCTGTAGCCCTGCCAAAGCCTGCGCTATCAGCCGCAGGCCTTGCGTCAAGGTTTGTTTGCGCCAACTGGGTGATGTTGGACAGAATAACTCGACCAAGCGCTGCTTGGTCTTTTCTCGCTTGATCTCCGCTTTTACGTCACTGCCCTGTAGCCAGAAATAGCTCTGATTTTCCGCCCTCATCCCCGCAAGCACCTGTATCCCCGGATAGGTGCCGAACTCTGCCACAGCACAGACATAGTCGCGCTCCGCTGCAAGCGTCTGGCAATAATGCCCCAACCCTCCCGACCATACCGAATCATTCATCGCCTCGCGTGGTTCCAGCGCATCCTTACCGAAATACTGCCGCATCCGTGCGTAGAGTGCGTCACTCATGGGGTGGTCGAACAGAAGCTTATAGTTTGCCCAAGCACCTAGACCCGTGTGTACATCTAGATGGATGACATGCTGGGCGTTCCCCAGCCATGACCCAAGCTGGCTGGCCAGCAAGAGGCTGAGTGGGGATGGTCTGTCGCCACCATAATACAGCCCGTAGGGAAAGTCGTATTGGCCATGGGTAATCGCATCGGTGAGTGCACTGATGCCATGTTGCAATCCGAGTGGCGCAAGATGGGCAGGGAAGCCATCGCGACCCGAGGGTGGGCATTTGGGGTTCAGCAGTGGATCCAACGCACGATAGAGCGGATGGCTGCCGTGATATGCCTCATCGGGCAGGATCAAGTTGCGATTCAGGTCAACATTGTGTTCATTGGCGCGGCGACGCCATGCAAAGCCATAGGGGTTCATGGCATGGATTAGCACGATACGTACCGTGGGCAGTTGCTCGGGATGCGCGATCCAGTGCTGCAGCAGGCTGAGCTGCAGTGCCGAACCAAAGTAGCCTTCCACTCCATGGATACCACTGGAGAGTACAAGGGCTGGCGCATGATGGTCGGTGGCAGGTCTGCCGTTAAAAATGGCCACGTCGATGCTGAGTGCCTCTCCACCCGGGCCAGTCTCTGTAATCGGGTAAGCATGGAGATTAAAACCGAGCTGCACCGCAGCGGCTTTGAAGCGCTGACGTGCAATGACATAGTCCGTAGAATAGCTGTCTAGATTGACCGTTTCGCCCATGCTATTGGTAGTTTGAGACATTGCTTTTTGGTGAATAAAATCGGTGAATACGGACTCTAACATGAGAAGTTCCGCCGCACGGAATTGAATGTAATCAAATGCATAGATGAGCCCATTGGTAAGACGTTGATTTTTTTCCGGATCTAAAGTCTAATGGTTGTTTATTGAGCAATTATGAAAAAATATAGTCATTCACTGGCAAAATAGCAGCTATTTTGCAGTACAATCACACGCCTTTATGTAGGTCTAGGACTTAGCATGAAGGGCTTTTATAAAAAGTCCTTCTTATTCATTATCATAGCTTGAGGAACACTCATGCAAATCGGAATACCAGCCGAAAGCGTTGCGGGCGAAACTCGCGTAGCCGCTACTCCTGAAACCGTTAAGAAGCTCACTGCCAGTGGTCATACCGTTGTCGTAGAACGTGGTGCGGGTGTAAAAGCCGCCTATGTGGACAGTGCTTATGAGCAAGCAGGCGCTAAAATCAGCGATGATGCCTATACCGGCAGCCAGATTATTTTGAAGGTTCGTGCGCCTAAAGCTGACGAAATTCAAAAGATCAGCGCAAACACCATTGTGGTCGGGATGTTTGACCCGTATCGCAACCCAGATTTAGATGCATTTGCGACCCAAGGTGTGTCCGCATTTGCACTCGAGTTGTTGCCGCGTACACTGTCACGCGCACAAAACATGGATGTCCTGTCCTCGCAAGCCAACTTAGCCGGTTATAAGTCCGTGCTGCTGGCTGCCAATGAATATCAACGTATGTTCCCCATGCTGATGACTGCCGCGGGTACGGTTAAACCTGCGCGTTTGGTCATTATGGGTGTCGGCGTGGCTGGCCTGCAAGCGATTGCAACTGCGAAACGTCTCGGTGCGGTGGTTGAAGCCACCGACCTGCGTCCAACTGCCAAAGAGCAAGTCGAGTCACTCGGTGCCAAATGGCTCGATGTGCCAATGTCGGACGAAGAAAAAGCCAAAGCCCTAGGTACCGGTGGCTATGCGTGGATTCCTTCTGAGCAATATGTCAAAGATCAAGCCGTGATCGTCGATAAGGCCGTTGCTGCTGCAGACATCGTCATTACGACCGCACTGATTCCAGGCCGCAATGCACCGCGCCTGATCAAAGCAGAAACTGTCGCCAAGATGAAACCCGGC
>JASLJP010000240.1 GCA_030152425.1 Aquirhabdus sp. | reverse complement strand
GACCCTGTGGCCGACGCTAGCATGCAACCGGTCGTGCCGTGCAACTTGAGATCATAGTACCCCCGTTTCGGTATTTAACCACCTGATAGAATTAGCAGGTTTGGCCGACCAGCAGCCTAAAAACAGGAAAAAAATCATGGCTCAAACGCATACCGCCCAGATCTAACCCACCGATCTATTTGATCGCCGCACACACCACGCCCGCCCGCTCTGCCGCCATCGCCAGCTGGATCGGACAGGGTGCCTGATCTCGGATACCGATCAAGCGCGCTTTGAGCTGCGCCAGTGCCGTCATACGCGCGTCGATATGCGCGATGCGCTCGGCCACATACTGCTGCATCAGCTCGGTCGGCACACCGTCGCCGCGCACCATCGGCAAGATGCGCTGGATCTCGCTCAAGGTCAGCCCCAGCTCCTGCGCGGCCTTGATAAAATCCAACACCTCTTGCTCGACGCTGCCATAGCTGCGGTAGCCATTGCCGAGGCGCTGACTGTGGATCAGCCCCAGCTTTTCATAAAAACGGATGGCATCGCGACTGATGCCGACCTTGTCTGCCAATGCGCCGATCTGCATGTCATGTCTCCTTAAATGAGCGCCGCATAAAAACCGCAAAAGACCGCTTGACCTTGGAGTGTACTCCAAGGTTTATGCTGTGGCTATCTTGATCACCACAGCACAGAGGCACAGTATGAATACCATCCTAGTTACCGGCGCCAGCGGCTTTATCGGGCGCTTTCTGATCCTTGCGCTGTTGCACAAAGGCGAGCACGTCTACGCCCTGATGCGCGATCCCGACCGCCAGTTTCCCGACCTTGCGCGCTGGCTTGCGGCGCATGGCGTGCGCGACCTGAGCAGACTGCAGCCGATCCACGGCGATCTGGCGCAGCCCGACCTTGCCATCAGCGCGGCCGACTGGCAGACCATGCAGGCGGTCTCCGTCGTCTACCACAGCGGCGCGGCGATGATCTGGGGCATGGACATGGCACAGGCGCGGCAGACCAACCTGCATGGCTCGACCCAACTGCTGACCCTCGCCCAGCAACATCTGACGCTGCGCCGCTTTGTCCAGGTCTCGGGCTTCCTCGTCATGCTGCCCCACTATCTGCAGCGCCTCGGTATCGGCGCAGATGGCCGCGATGTCGACTGGCCCGCGGTCTATGCCCAAGTCGGTGCCTATGAGGCGTCGAAGCTGGATACCCATTTCGCCATCACCCATCTGGCCGCCCGCCTCGGTGTGCCGCTGACGGTCATCCATCCGGCGCTGGTCATCGGTCATCAGCCGAGCGGCGAGATCGCCCTCGGACAGGACTTTCCCCGGACCCTCGGCAACCTGCTGCGGGGCAAACTCCCGCTCGTGCCACGCGGCAATATGCCGATGATCGCGGTCGACGCACTGGCTGAGTTTATGGCGCGGATCATCGACACGCCGGATGCAGTCGGCCAGCAGTATGTACTCGCCCACCGCCAGCAGCTCAGCCTCAAAGATGCCCTGCACATCTGTGCCACCGCCGCGGGCGTGCGCGCTCCCTATGCCAGCCTGCCGGTGGGATTTTTTAAAGCGTTGGGGCGTATGCCGCTGCTGGCGCGCCTGCTGGACATCAACGGCGAGGCGCTGAACTTTATCCGCCCTGAGCGACTCAGCAGCGAGACCCTGCAAGCGACCTATGCCATGCAGCAGCAGCTCGGGCTGACTGAAATCCCACTGGCCGACACCCTCGTGCGTACGACCCACTATGTACAGGCACAGCAGGCGGCAACGACGGTCACAGCAACGATACACAGCACACGCTTTGCCAGCAAAAATGCTCAACAATCATGAAGATTTCCACCGCCCACCCCCTAGCGCACGCCCCACAACTGCGCCACAATCAAGACCTCAAGGTTTAGGTTAAGTGCTGGGATGCAAATGAAAATCTTAATCGTTGGCGCAGGCGCCGTGGGCGCCGTCTATGGCTGGCATCTGAAACAGGCCGGCCATGACGTGGTGTTTTATACCAAACTCAAATATCTGGCGGAGGTCAGCGCTGGGCTGACGCTGCATCACATCACCCGTCGCAGCACTACCCAGCAGCACTGGGCGCGCCCCGCTGCCATCGCCACACTCGACGATGTGCGGGCGAGTACCTGGGATCAGGTCTGGCTGACCATCCCCAGCGACGCCCTGCGCCGTGACAACATGCACGACCTGCTGCAGGCCATCGGCACGGCCAGCATCATCTGCCTGCAGCCCGACATCGAGGATGTCGACTATGTGCGCGAGCAGGTCGCCGATCCACGCCAAGTCATGCAGGGGCTGATCCCCTTTATCAGCTACCAGTCCCCCCTGCCGCACTGCGACGAGCCGGAAGGTATCTCCTACTATCTGCCGCCCCTGAGCAAGACCCTGCTGTCCGGCAACAGCGCCCGCCGCGATGCGGTGATCAGCGCCCTGCGCGCTGGTGGGCTCGGTGCGGCTGCGGTCGACGACTTCCCGCGTGCCACTGCGGCCAGCTCGGCTTTTTTGATCACCCTCATCGCCGCGCTGGAGCTCAACGACTGGCACCTGACCGACTTTGCCAGCAGTGGCAGTCTGGCGCTCGGCACACAGGCCGCAGGAGAGGCGCTGGCCATCGTCCAGCGCCATGTCGGCGCCAACACCGCAGCGTTTAAACCCCTGCTCTGGCCACGCGCCTGGCATGTGCTCATCCCGCTGAGCCAGTACCTCGTGCCGCTGCCGCTGGAAACCTACCTGCGCTACCACTTCACCAAAGTCGGCGGCCAGACGCGCATGATGCTCGGCACCTATATCCGCTTGGGTCAGTCACTCGACCTGCCCACCACCCATCTCGCCCAATTGCGGGAAAAATTGATATAGACTATGGGCATGGATGCCCGATGTGGGCGGATAACCAAGGAATGTAAAACATGTCTATGTTGCTGGCTGTGGGCTTTACGCTGCTGGTCGCGGTGGTGATCAAAATGGTCTTTTTTAAACCGCGC
>JASLJP010000228.1 GCA_030152425.1 Aquirhabdus sp. | reverse complement strand
ATGGAGATGCACGCGATGCCGCACGGGCAGATGTCCCACCCTGCAGCGCATCAGCATCCTGCTCCGACCAAAAAACCGCATGCGGCGGCAGCTCTACGCGCCAAGCCTAAAGCAGCCTCCGCTCACCTCGCCCATCACGCGACATCGATGCCTGCGACCATGGAGATGACAAGCGCCGCCACAGCGCATAACGAATCCATGAACATGGACGCGATGCCTGACATGGCGCATGGCGATATGCAGATGGCTGACCAGCCCCCGAAGGCCATGGATCAGGGACAGATGACGATGCCTGCCATGGCCGCGCATCATGGTCACAGCATGGCCGCGACACCTCTCTCTCTAACGCGTGCCTCGCGGAGCACCGACTACTCTCAAGGCCGCGACTTTGGCCCAATCCATCCCCCGATGATGATGGGCAATGATCCGCTGTATAGCCTGAGCCTCAAGCGGCTGGAATGGCTACACAGCGACGGTCAGAATCAGGGCGCATACGAGTTTGAAGGCTGGTGGGGCACCGACTGGAATCGCGCGGTGCTCAAAGCCGAAGGCGACTTTGACCGCCATGCGCTAAACGAGGCGCGCATTGAACTACTCTGGCGCAGACCACAGAATGCCTATTGGAATACCGAACTCGGTGTGCGACAGGACAGCGGCAATCGCCAAGATCGTACTTGGCTGGCACTCGGCGTCAATGGCATTGCGCCGTATTTTGTCGACATCGACACCACGCTGTACGTGCGTGATCAACTGCATACTGCGCTGATCGTGCGCGCCGACTATGACCTGCGCCTGACCCAGCGTCTGATTCTACAGCCGCGCGTGGAAGCCGAGCTGTACGGTAAAACGGATCGGATCAATCACATCGGCAGTGGCATCAGCGCACTTCAGGCTGGCCTGCGGCTGCGCTATGAATTCAGCCGTCAGTTTGCGCCTTATCTCGGCGTTGAAGCCACGCGGCATTATGGCCAGACGGCGTCCCTGTTAAGACAAGAGGGCGAGCGTACGGGATCTAGCGAGGCAGTTGCAGGCCTAATGTTGTGGTTTTAGTATGAAGCGCGCTGGGCCAACCAATCCACCACCCCCTGCCCCGCCCAGCGCCCGCTGGCCAGACACGCCGTGAGTAGATAGCCGCCGGTTGGCGCATCCCAGTCCAGCATCTCACCGGCGCTAAATACGCCCGGCCAAGCCTGCAGCATCAGGCGGTCATTCACGGCTTGCTGCGTCACGCCGCCTGCCGTGCTGATCGCTTCGTCGAGCGGACGCATGCCGGTGATGGTCAGTGATAAGTGCTTAATGGCATGGGCAACCGCGACGGCGTCCGTCCACGCTGTACGGGCGACCTGCTCGCGAACTAAGGCGGCTTTGATGCCCTCCAGACCGATTTGACGCCGCCAGAAGTTGGCCAGAGTCTGTTTACCCAGCGGCTTCTGTAATGCGGCGATGAGCTGCGCTGCGCTGCGCTGCGGCATCAGATCTAGGCTGAGCTGGGCAGCACCACACTGCAGGAGCATCTCACGCAGCGGGCGCGACAGGCCGTAAATGACCCCTCCCTCGACCCCCTGCTCGGTGATGATCAGATCACCAGCTTTCTCAATGCGCTGTCCTGCTGCATTGGTCGTCGAAGCGAGGATGGATTTCACTGGCTCGCCCGCCAGTGCTTGAATATAAGGGCTAAAGCTCAGGGTAAAGCCGCCATTCGACGGACTAAACGCACTGGTCGCAACGCCGCGCTCGGCCAGCCATGGCTGCCATGCACCATCCGCCCCCAGCTTGGCCCAACTGGCACCGCCCAGCGCTAACACGACGGCGTCAAAACTAAAGCTGGCCTCCCCCTTAGGTGTAGCGAACTGCCACTGTCCTGCCTGACTCACACCCTGCCAGTGATGGCGCAGATAAAACTGCACGCCGCTGGCCTTTAACCGTGCCACCCATGCGCGTAATAACGGTGCAGCCTTCATCTCGGCCGGAAACACGCGCCCGGAGCTGCCAATGAACGTTTCGATCCCGAGACCCGTGACCCATGCCCGCAGATCCGCAGGACTAAATGCGTCGATCATAGGCCGTAGCCAGTCCGGCTGGTCGTAACGCTGGATAAACTCGGCATAGGGTTCGCTATGGCTGATATTGAGTCCGCCTTTGCCGGCCATGAGAAACTTGCGACCCACCGAGGGCTTTTGCTCAAAAACACTGACCCGATGTCCTGCTGCTGCCAGAATCTCAGCCGCCATCAGTCCCGCAGGGCCAGCGCCGACAATGCCGACGTGGCGCAAGACGGGCGCAGCGGGAAACATCACGGGGTTCGGCATAGTGTCGCAATCTGTTTTTTTCAAGGAGGATGCCAGTTTAACACCCCGCACCCGCCGCGTGCTGAGGCAGACGCCTAAACCTGCAATTTTCCACACAAATCTAACGCACAATTAACGTCCGATAGCCGCGTCATATTTTGCCGTAGCCGAATAAATAGCGGATAATAGCCCCAGATCAGCACGCCGCGTAGCCATGCTAACAGGCGTAGATCACGCTATTTTTTTACGCAAGCCCCATGAACGAAAGGTGATTTTCCATGTCCGTGAACACACTCTCTTTCAGCACCCTGACCTTAAGCGGCATCGACACCGAAAAATTTCTGCAAGGTCAGGTCACGGTCGATGTGACCAAAATCAATGCCGATGAATACCGCCCCACCGCGATCTGTGATCTCAAGGGGCGTATCGCCTTTGGCCTGTGGCTACGACGCGACAGCAGCGCGCTGGTCGAGGTGGTCATCGCCAGCGACCTCGTCGATGGCTTTAAAGCCCACCTGCGTAAATACGGCGCATTTTCCAAGATGGTCGTGGGCGATGCCCAGCCGATCTATCCTGCCATCATCCATGGGGCAGTGAGCTTTCAACAGGACGCGGGCAGTACCACCCTCCATGACTGGGAACACACCGCCATCCAGAACGGCGCGGCGTGGCTGACCTTGGACAATATCGGCCTCTACCAGCCCCAAGAGCTGCGCCTCCATCAACGCGCAGGCGTCGACTATGACAAAGGCTGCTATCTGGGTCAGGAGATCGTCGCCCGACTCTATTTCCGCGCCAAGCCCAAGGCATGGCTGCATCGCGTACAGGGCCAGGGGGCACTGCCCGTGGGACAGAGTCTGGAGGGCAATATCGGTATCGTCAATGCCGTCACAACCGACAGTGGCTGGGAAGCACTGGTAGTGGCCAAGCCTGAAGCCCTGCTCGAGTCCGGCCTGACTGTGCTCCCACTCCCCGAGGCGTTAAATGGCGAGGTCGGCCGCGTGGCCTGATCGACCGCCCCCAAAAAAAATCCGCCTATCGAGGCGGATTTTTTATGCACGAGGGCAGGTTTAATCGACCGTTTTTAGCGGCACCCACTTACCGCCTTCGACCTTGTACAAAGTGATGCTGGCTTTTTTCAGGTCGCCTTTGTCGTCAAAGCTGATGGTGGTGGTCACACCTGGCCAGTTGCTGTCTTTCATCTTGGCCACATAGACTTTCGGATCGATCGAGTTGGCGCGCTTCATGGCATCGGCCATGACCATCACTGCGTCATAGTTGTAAGCGCCGTACAGTTGGATCGGGCCATATTTGGCTTCAAAGCGTTTTTGGAACTCTGGCCCTTTCGGCATTTGTGCCAAGGGGGCGCCCGGCAAGCTGGCAATGGTGCCGTCCGCTGCTTTGCTGGCCAGCTTGGTAAACTCTGGCGTATAGATGCCATCTCCGCCCATAAACTGGGCATTGATTCCGAGGTTTTTGACCTGTGAGGCCATCGCTGCGCCCTGACCATCCATGCCGGCAAAGAAGATCAGATCCGGGCTTTTGCCTTTGATACGGGTCAAGATGGCATTGAAGTCGGTTTCTTTGTCGGTGGTGTACTCATGACCGATCAGATCGCCGTTGGCGGCTTTGACTGATTTTTCAAATTCAGCGGCCAGACCCGCACCATAGGCAGTTTTGTCATCGATGATGGCGATGTGCTTGGCTTTGAGCTCATTGACGGCAAAGGCGCCCAAGGTACGACCTTGTTGCACGTCATTGGCCATGACGCGGAATGCATTGCTAAAGCCTTGTTGAGTATAGGTCGGGTTGGTTGCTGAAGGGCTGATCTGCACGATGCCGTTTTGATTATACAGACGCGATGCAGGCAACGTCGTCGAAGAGTTCAAATGGCCGATCACGCCGCTGACCTGATCATCAATCAGGGTCTGCGCCACGGTCGTCGCGACGCGCGCATCCGCTTGGTCGTCGACACCGATCAGGGTGAAGTGGGCTTTTTTGCCAGCGATGGTCAGGCCTTCGGCGTTGAGGTCATCAACGGCCAACTGCGCACCGTTTTGCGCATCTTTACCCAGATGCGCTTGTGCGCCGGTCAGTGGCGCCGAATGACCAATCTTGACTTCAATCGTGTCACCGCTGGCCGTGGCCGCGTCTTTTTTACTGCAGCCAGTCAGCAGTACGCTTGACGCAAGCGCCACGCTGAGTGCGGTCAGCGCGATGTGTTTGTAGCCCTGTTGTTTCATATCAACCCTATCCTGATGATTATTCAAAATTGCAAAAATATAGCCAAACTTTTGTGACCCAGTTTATGCCGCCACCCAGCGCCACAGCCTGAAACAACCCACCCAAGCAGTGACTTCGTTCACGCTTTACAGCGCGTATTCGTATGTTCAAAAATCGTGCCTATCTAACCATCAAATCCTTACAGCTTCAAGCGCTCCAGCCATCAAATGCTGTGGGATAATTGTCAGGCTTGGTGATCACGATTTGACCACAAGGCTCGCCGCGCGCCATATACTTGATTTCAAAATGCGTGCGGCGCTCGGTCGTCACGGCACTGCGCACATAAGGCAACTGCCAGACCGTGGTCAGCTGAGACTCGGCCTCATCCAGATAGGCCATGATGTTGCTGGCCAGCGTCAACGTCGCACCCGCCTGCATGCGCGACAGCAGGAACTGCATAAACGGCATATTGAACCAGCGCTGGGCAGGATTTTTCGGCTCAGGGTTGGGATAGAGGATAAACACCTGCTGCAAACATAGCGGTGGCAGCGCATGCACCACCCATGGAATGGCATCGGCGTGGATGGGCAAGAGGTTTGGCAAAGGAGCCGCGAGAAACGACTGCTGGAATTTCTGATATTTCTCGGCAGTCCGCTCGATAGCATAGAGCGTCACCTCGGGGTGAGCCTTGGCAAAGCTCAAGGCATGCAGACCTACACCTGCACCGATTTCCAGCGCCAGATGTGTCGCTAAGGGCTGCGCTTGTAGCGCAGGGGGACGGCTAAAGTCGCGCGGCGCCGCAAAGACATCGGGGCGGAAGACACGTAAAGTACGGATGGTCGGCATAGAGTAAACAGACAAATATGGCGCAATAAAAAAGCAGGCACTTTAGACCTGCTTATTTAACCACTTTTCTGCGCAGGAATGCTGCAATTAGGTCGTGAGATCCTTGATGTTTTCGCTGACGCCATTGGTCTTGACCGACTCAATGCCGTTCTCACGGGCAGCGACGCTTTCATACTGTTCACTGTTGCCGATCACTTGATGGTTACCGGCTTTCAGATTGAAGTAGGGCTTGCCACTTTTGCTTTCAGCACGCTCGTAGCGCTCATCGAGTGGGCTATTGGTTTGTACTGATTTGATGCCGTTTTGCGCCGCGGCTTTGGTGTTGTACATTTCACTGGTCAAAATAACTTGACCATTCCCTGCCTTCAGTACGAAGTAGGTGTGATTGTCTTTGCTCGTTTTGAGTTCGAAAATTCCAGCCATGAGTATCTTCCTGATGTATGAGTAAAAATAGGACTACCGGTGCATGTGGGGCATAAGCCGCATTGATTTGTTGTAGAATGATTTAAGGTTGATTTCAATGTTTATTTTGTTATTTAACCTTTTGTTACCTATTTTTTCGGTAGCCTCATTCTGAATTGCTAACTGAGCCACAGTTCTATTCCCTCGCCGCGTAGACATCGTCGGCAGCGCACGTCTGACTGGCGATCACGCGGCTGCCCAAGGCACCCGCAAGCCCACCCCACGAGACGCTGCATGTCGGGTGCAGCGTCATTGGAGGCTTAGCTGATGTGCAGAAGATTGGGGTTGCACCTCATCACGACGGTTTAAAGGACTACTCAATCGTATTATAAATTTCCGGATTTACCTCTCCCGAAATCTGGACTGGCTCACCCAAAAAAATACTGCCGCGTCCAAACCAAGTCTCACGACGGGTCACGGTCATATTGAAGTTGTCTAAACAGTTCTGGAGATATTCGGCCAAGATAAAGTCTGGCGTATTAGAGCCATTCTCAGCGGCGTATTGACTGAGTAGATGCTGCAACTCCTGCTCAAAATGTGTAGCCATGATCATATCCATTTATTAAGTTTAGTTAATTCCATCTATTTGGACGCATTCATAGCAATCTTGCTCAAAATGTCTCTGCGCTATGCTTACGTTTTCTGATGGCTTTAATCACCATTTCTCACACGTATGACGCTGCTTTTTTTATTTCCGCTCCCTCGCTATGGCAGCGCTGTTGTTTGACAACCGGTAGATCTATGTTGCTGTAAAAATAAACCGCCGATTAAAATCAACGTGTCCATGATTACATGTTTTTAGATCGTTTTTTAATAAAGCTCAACACCTGTTTTGTTAACCAGTTCGCACTTAACCCATTATGAACCCTTCTGCAATCAGAGTCCAAACCGACAGCACCCCATACAGTGCAACCTGTCGTATTACTGTGCTTTCTTGCCACCTGCTTTCTTCATCAAGCGCTGCACCACGTAGCCCATCATCGAATCCGGCATATGCTGCAGCACGCCTTTGGCAAGGCGCCAAGGCAGTGCCGGAACGATCACATTGACCTGCTTGCGCGCGATGGCCGCGACCATCTCTTTGGCGGCAACGTCGGCATTAATCACAAACGGGTATTTATCCATTTTTGGCGCAATATGGGTATTGATAAACCCGGGATGGATCACGGTGACGTCTATGTGTTTATCCAGCAGCTCTAAGCGCATGGCATTCATATAATTGGTCAGTGCGGCTTTGCTGGCGGTATAGGCGGCGCTGCCCGGAATCGGGGCGAAGGCGGAAAAGGATGACATGCCCACCAGATGGCCATGGCCTTGTTTGAGGAAGTATGTCGTTGCGACGTCAAGCGTGGCAATCGCGCCAAACAGATTGGTCTGAAAAACCGCAAGGTCGATGCTTAGCGGGTCGCGGCCACTCCTGCGGATGCCGGTGATGCCGGCATTGGCCACGATGATATCCAGTCCGCCTAAGCGCTCGATCAGCGCGTCAATGGCAACCGGAATACTGGCCTGATCCTGTACATCGAGACTAAGGGTCTCAACCTGCACAGCGTAGTCCTCACGCAGCCGAGCCGCCAACACATCGAGCTTGTCTACGCTACGGGCGGCCAGTCCAAGTGCGCAGCCTTGGGCGGCAAAGCACACGGCCAATGCCTCGCCGATGCCACTGGAGGCACCGGTAATGATTACTTTTTGAGGCAGCGCTACAGCCGTCATTGCACGTATCCTTTACATGTCATGAGTGAACCATCCCTAGTGCGAATATGCGCTTAAAGCGCGGGGTTACGCAAGACACCTACGGATTTCGCGATCTTAAAATTATGCCCCGGCCTGTACGAGACAGTGCACCAACTGATCAGCGATCACATGTTTATTGGCCTTGGCCAGCACGACTTTTTCTAGCCCAAAACGATCGGCAAAAAACACCGTCATGGCATTATCGTCCGAGGCAAAGCCGATATCACCGCGCGACACGTCATTGCAGGCAATCATATCGAGCAGTTTGTTTTGCAGCTTGCCGCGCGCATAGCTTTCCATCTGTTCGGTCTCGGCAGCAAAGCCGACCATAAATGGGCGCTTGGCATGCTTGGCGATGGTCGCCACCACATCTGGATTTTTGACCATGGTCAGCGTCAAAGAGTCGCCTTGTTTTTTGATTTTTTGCGGTGCGATATTTTCGGCGCGATAGTCCGCGACCGCCGCCGTGGCGATAAACACATCACAGCCCGCCTCGACCACGCGCTCGCTGGCCGCCAGCAAATCCCGCGCGGAGATCACATTGATGCGCTCTACCCCTGCGGGTGTGGCCAGACTCACCGGCCCGGCCAACAAGGTCACACGTGCGCCAGCGGCCAAGCACGCTTCGGCAAGGGCAAAGCCCATCTTGCCCGAGCTATGGTTACTGACATAGCGCACAGGATCCAGCGCCTCACGCGTTGGTCCCGCCGTGATGACCACATGTTTGCCCGCCAGTACGGCAGGGATGGTCAGGGGCGACGGCACAGCCGCCCCCGCGTCAAAATGACGCTGGACGATCTGTACCAGCTCTTCTGGCTCGGGCAGTCGTCCCGCACCCACATCGCCACAGGCTTGGCTACCGGAATCCGGCTCGATGACATTTATCTTGTAATCCCGCAGGATCTGCAGATTGCGCTGGGTGATGGCGTTTTGCCACATTTGTTGGTTCATCGCCGGGGCGACCATGACCGGCGCCGGGGTGGCAAGGATCACGGTGGTCAGGAGATCATCCGCACTGCCAGCGGCTATACGCGCCAAGGCATTGGCGCTGGCTGGGGCGACCAACAACAGATCCGCCCACCGTGCCAGCTCGATATGACCCATGCCTGCCTCGGCGTCAGGATCGAGCAGCGAGGTGTGTACCGACTCACCGGACAGTGCCTGAAACGTCAGCGGCGTTACGAAGGCCTGAGCACCTGCCGTCATGATCACGCGTACCGCATAGCCTGCATCCTTCAGCCGACGTACCAATACCGCGCTCTTATATGCGGCGATGCCGCCGGTGACACCAAGCAGGATATTTTTTATGGCGGGCTGAGCGGGGGATGACGAGGATAGCGCGGTTGACTGCATTACATAAACACTCAAAATCAATTTTGTGAACAATAGCATTCAATTCACAGATTTGCCAAAAAGCGCGCGATTTAGGGGCGATTTTTTGCCTTCATGGTGCTTTTTAAACCATTTCTGACCGCCAGTCGATGGCCAACATTTGTACGATGGCGCATCGCCCGGTGATCCGCTGCAGAACGCGACATCGGCTATCGCTACATACACTTTTTCTTTAGCGATTATAAGCCTGATCGCTAGAATAGCTGCGCACGATCACGTAACATTGGGCTACGGAAATTAGCTGCATGGAATAATGCCATGAAATTCGCGTTGCACGCCGTGGTCGCCGCGGTGCTGTCCTGTCTAGCAGGAAGCGCCAATGCCAGTGGCTTTGCCATCCATGCCGTCGACGCACAGGGCAAGCCACTGGCTGATGTCGTGCTGTATGCAGAAGCCGACTCTGCGCCCCCTGCCAGCAAGCCGCCGCAAAATGTCGAGATCGAACAAAATAACCTGACATTCTTGCCTTTAGTCACCGTGATACAGACTGGGAGCCGCATTACCTTCCCCAATCACGACAAAGTCCGCCACCATATTTATTCATTTTCGCCAGCCAAGCGTTTCAACCAAAAACTCTACTCTGGTGAATCCGCAGCACCGCAGATCTTTGATAAAGCAGGCACGGTCGTGCTGGGCTGCAACATTCACGATGCCATGTTGGCCTATATCCGAATCGTTGACACACCCTACTTTGCCAAAACCAATGCAGCGGGTGACGCAACCTTTGAGGCCCCTGCCGGCAAATACACGCTCAGAGCATGGCACTACAACATGGCCTCGATCCAGCCGCTCAGCCAGACCATCCAGATCAAAGCCGGGGATGCCCTGACGGCAACGACCGTCAAGCTCCTACTGAAGCGCATTTTGGTCAACCCTAATGCTCCGTCAGATTCGAGCAACTGACGATGAAGATACGCTTTAAAAGCCTCGAAAGCCGTATCGCCACATTATTCCTTGCCCTTTTGATCGTGGTGCAGGTCATCAGCTTGCTGGTGATCCAGCATGGCATTGCCCGCAATGAACGCAATTCGATCAGCCACGAACTCAGCAATGGCGAAAAAGTATTTCGCAGTCTGGTCGAGCAGAATGCGCAAAAATTGCGTCTGCGCGCCCAAGTGGTGGCTCGGGATACGGCCTTTGCTGAAGCCATCGGCACGGCGGACGCAAACGACCTGCTCACCGTACAGTCCGCACTCACCAACAGTGGTCTGCGTGCCCGCGCTGATCTGACCATGCTGATCGGCGGCGACCGTCAAATTCTGATTCCGTCTGCGATGATGCATGCCAAGGGTCTGGATGCCTTGGTCTTGTCCCTGCTGGATCAAGCGGATGCATCCGATGGCACGGCAGCCATCGCGATCGTCGATCACAAGCCATTTCAGATCGTGGTGATGCCGGTCAAAGCCCCGATTACCATCGCCTGGGTGGTAATGGGCTTCGACATCGACGGCCAACTCGCACGCGAAATGAAAGAGCTGTCGGCCTTGGATGCCGTCCTGCTCACGCGCAATGGGCACGATCCTTGGTATGCCGTTGGCTCCACCCTGGCGTCCAGCAATGCCAGCAGTGTGGTCAACGCCCTGCAACTGATGTCCGACACCGCGACGGGCGCGTTTGATATCGAGGGTGCAGGGACACGCTATCGCGCCAAGCAGATTATTTTGGGCAATAATGGCACTGAGCAAACCAGCGTATTACTGATCCGCTCGATCGACGAAGCCACCGCCGAATACCGTGAACTGGAACGTTTACTGATCGCCCTTACCATCGTCAGTATCTTTTTTGCCGTGCTGGTCAGCATCCTGACCGCCAAACGTCTGGCTCAGCCGCTACGGCAACTTGCAGATAGCGCTCGCCAACTAGAACGCGGCGACTATGGGGGCGTGATCAAGCTCAAACGCGACGACGAAATCGGTGCTTTGGCTCAGGCCTTTGCCAACATGCGCGACGGGATCTCGAAGCGTGAGCAAGAAATCCGCCGACTGGCGTATTGGGATCCGCTGACCAACCTGCCCAACCGCGCCCAGTTCACGATTTTCCTCAATGAGTCGATCGTCGCCGCCAAACAGCGCGACCAGCACGTGTTTGTGCTCATGATGGACTTGGACCGTTTCAAGCATGTCAACGACATCATGGGGCACAGCTTTGGCGATGCGCTACTGCGCGCCGTAGGTGACCGACTGCAGGCGCAGGTGGAAAACACCCACACCTCGGCACAGGTGGCGCGTCTGGGCGGCGATGAGTTCGCCATCCTGCTGCCCCACTCCGACCTGATCCAAGCCCAAGCCATCGCCCGCAACATCCTGCGTGCGCTGGAGCAACCGCTGACACTGGAAGAGCAAACTGTCGATCTGGGCGCGGGTCTAGGGATCGCCGGATTTCCGATGCATGCCGCTGACGGAGAGGCGCTGCTGTCGATGGCGGAAGTGGCGATGTATAACGCCAAACATCTGCGCGATGGCGCCGTGGTGTATGACCCGAGCATCGATGAGACCAGCGAAAAAAGTCTGTCACTGTTGACTGAACTGAGAAATGCCTTGGAGCGCAATGAGTTCCGGCTCTATGTCCAGCCCAAGCTGGATCTGGCCAGCGGCGCCGTGGTCGGGCTGGAGTCGCTGATGCGCTGGCAACATCCACTGCGCGGCATGGTCTATCCGGATGAGTTCATCACGTTTGCCGAGCAGACCGGATTTATCCGCAGCATCACCCAATGGGTACTGGAGCAATCTGCCGCGCTCTGCGCCGAACTCACTCAGCAGGGACTGGCGCTGAAAGTCTCGGTCAATCTGTCGACCCGTGATCTGTCCGACCCGGAGCTGCCCCTCAAGTTTGCCGAGATCCTGTCGCGCTATCACCTCCCCGCCGCCACGTTCTGTCTGGAAATCACGGAAAGTGCAATCATGGATGATCCGATGCGCGCGCTGGAAACGCTCGAACATTTGCATCAGACAGGTGCTGAGCTATCGATTGATGACTTTGGAACTGGCTACTCCTCATTGGCCTATCTGAAACGCCTGCCGGTCGACGAGCTAAAAATCGACAAATCCTTTGTGCTGAACATGGTCAATGACGAGGGCGACACCAAGATCGTGCGCTCGACCATCGATCTGGGGCACAACATGGGACTGCGCGTCGTCGCGGAAGGCATCGAGAATGCCGCGATCTGGCATTTGCTTGGCAAACTCGGCTGTGATCAGGGACAAGGCTACTTCATGACCAAGCCCATCCCCAGCGGGGAATTGCGCGCTTGGATCGCTGCCTGGCAGCCCCCGCAGCAACCACCTGCGCCACCGGTACAACCATGAGTATCCGCCACTGGCCGGAATCGGAGCGACCGCGGGAGCGCCTACTGACCAAAGGCGCTGCCGCCCTATCCGATGCCGAGCTGCTGGCAATTTTTTTAGGCACCGGTACGGCTCAGCATTCTGCCGTCGCCATCGCCAGACTGTTGATCGATGAGTTTGGTAGTCTGGCTGGGCTACTGTCTGCCCCGGCCAAAAGCGTGATGGCCTGTCATGGTATCGGGATGGCCAAATATGCCCATCTGATGGCAGCACTGGAACTCGGCCGCCGCCATGTCGAAAGCGAGCTGCGTGAGGGCATTCGTGTTGGCGACCCACAGACCACCATCCGCTATATCAGTCAGCAGCTTAAAGCCGAGCGCCGTGAAGTCTTTGCGGTGCTGTTTCTCGATAGCCAGCTACGGCTCATCGCATTTGAAAAACTGTTTTTTGGGACGATGACTGCCTGTGCCGTGCATATCCGCGAGGTGCTCAGTCGCGCCCTCGCCCATCGTGCGGTACAGATCATCGTAGCCCATAATCATCCGGACAGTCCTGCGCTACCCTCCGATGCAGACATCAGCCTCACCCAGCAGCTCCACCAAGCTTGCGCGTTGCTGGAGATCAGGCTGGCCGATCACATCATCGTGGGCAGTCAGGGCAGCCTGTCATTGGCCATGCAGGGACTCATGCCGCGCTAACCGCGTATCTTTAAGAGCTGGAAAACTCGCTATGATCGTCAGACCCCGTCCTAATGCCTTTCGTATGCTATTTTCTTGGCGTGGCTCCATCTTGCCGGATATCGCCCCGCAGTTGATCTTGGTCATTGCCCTGTCAATCGCCATCGCGCTGTTCGAGCATCAAAACCCGCACCTGATCCCCGAGCTACCCGTGGCGGCGTTTTCGCTGATCGGTTTGGCGTTGTCGATCTTTTTGGGCTTTCGCAACAATGTCTGCTATGACCGCTGGTGGGAAGCGCGCAAAGAATGGGGATCGCTGATCCTGCAACTGCGTAACCTCATCCGCGAGACGCATCTGCTGTCACCAACCACCCGCCAGCATGTGCTCTACTTAGGCATGGCCTTTGCACACAGCCTGAATGCCACCCTGCGCACGGTGTCTCTTGAGGAGCATCTCCAGCGATTGACCCCCTTGCTCACACGCGCGGAACTCGCGCAATTGGCCAAGCACCCTAACCCACCGGACTTGATCCTGCAGCTCATGCATCAGCAGGTGTTGCAGGCTTTCAAGCAAGGGGAGCTCTCCGATCTCTGCTATCAGCAGTTGGCTTCGCGCATCGCCGCCATGTCAGCGACGCATACCGCCTGTGAGCGCATCCGCAAGACACCTGCGCCATTTGCCTACTCGTTGCTGATCCACCGTACCGCCTATTTATACAGCCTGTTGCTGCCGATCGGCTTGGGCAGCACCTTGGGCTTTCTTACCCCTGTTGTGGTCGGCCTCCTTGCGTATACCTTCTTTGGGCTGGACGCCTTGGGCAGTGAGCTGGAAGAGCCGTTTGGGGTGCTGGCCAATGACCTGCCACTGGATGCCATGGTGCGCACCATCGAGATCGACGTGCGCACCAGTCTCGGTGAAACCGACATCCCTGCCCCGTTACAGCCGATCAATTTTGTCCTGCGCTAACAGACCAAACGCAAGCCATAAAAAAAACCGACATGACTGTCGGTTTTTTTTCATGCCGTGCGATTAGGCACTGACGGTTTCCAATGGAAAGTGTGGATATTTCACACCGGCCATTTGTTCAACGATACGCAGCACTTGGCAGCTATAGCCGACTTCATTGTCGTACCAAACATAGAGGGTGGCATGCGTGCCGCTGACGATGGTCGCTTGCGCATCAAACACACCGGCGCTACGTGAACCGATAAAGTCTGACGACACCACTTCGGTCGAATTGGTGTAGTCGATCTGACCTTGCAGGTTGGAGTAGACCGAGATTTCACGGATGAATTCGTTGATCTCTTCGCGGGTGGTTTCCACCGCCAGATTCAGGTTCAGGATCGCAAGCGACACGTTTGGTGTCGGTACGCGAACTGAGTTACCGGTCAGCTTGCCTTTCAGCGCAGGCAGGGCTTTGGCTACGGCTTTGGCAGCACCGGTTTCGGTGATGACCATGTTCAGCGTTGCGGCACGGCCACGACGATCAGCCTTGTGATAGTTGTCGGTCAGGTTCTGGTCGTTGGTAAACGAGTGAACGGTTTCCACATGACCATTCAAAACGGTGAATTTGTCATGGATAACTTTCAGCACCGGCGTGATGGCGTTGGTGGTACAGCTCGCAGCACTGATGATCGGATCAGAGTCAAGAATATCGGTATGGTTCACACCGTACACCACGTTTTTCATTTCGCCTTTGCTTGGAGCAGTCAGGATCACACGGGCGATACCTGGGCGGGTCAGATGCACAGACAGGCCTTCAACATCACGCCATTTACCGGTGTTGTCGATCAGCAGGGCATCTTTGATGCCGTAGTCGGTATAGTCGACTTCTTGCGGGCTGCCAGCATAGATCACTTTGATGTAGTTGCCATTGGCGATGATCGCTTCGTTTTCTTCATCGACAGCGATGGTGCCTTCAGATGGGCCATGCACCGAATCGCGGCGCAGCAGTGAGGCGCGTTTTTGCAGATCACCTTCCGATGATTTACGCACGACGATAGCGCGCAGGCGCAAACCACGACCCAGACCGGCTTGTTCGATGATCAAACGCGCCAAGATACGACCGATACGACCAAAGCCATATAGGACGACGTCTTTAGGCTCTGCAGGAGTTTGGTTGGTCGGCAGCACGTCGAGTGCAGCTTTGAGCAGTTCTTTGGCTGCAGTGCCGGTTTCGCCCGACGCACGCGCCAGTTTACCCAGATCGATTTCGCATGACGACAGTTTGCCGCACTCAGCCAGCGCTTCAAGCACCGGCATGGTGTCAACCACCGACAGATCACCGGCGATCATACGCACGCGTCGATGTGCCTTAAGGATTTGAATGACGGACATGTTGACCAACGAACGGCCATATACGGTTACCACGACGTCGTTTTCACGATACAGACGGCCAATGATGGCGATCATGCGTTCAGCGATTTCTTCGCGGTTTTTCCAGCGTCCCCAGTGTTCAGCGGAGAGGGCTACAGTCGTATTGGCGGTCGGTTCGGTCACGGAGTTCTTCCTTCATTCAGGCCTTAAAACAAGGCAAGTCGATAGACAAAATTGGAGTCGATATGTTTCGAGGTGTGTATTCTAGCAAAATATCCTTCGTTTTGCCCGTGAATGTCCATATTTTGCGCTGAAATGTATGTAGTCATTTATGCGCTAGCCTATGTCACTTTTGATACTTGGCCTTCCATTCCTCGTACGGCATGCCATAGATATGCTGGCGCGCCTCTGGGTCGGTCAGTGCAATCCCTTGTTTTTCCGCCTCTTCGCGCATCCATTTCGACAGACAATTACGGCAGAACCCGCCAATGTTCATCAAGTCGATATTTTGCACTTCGGAATGGGTCTGCAGGTGATTCATGAGCCGACGAAAGGCAGCGGCTTCGAGTTCGGTTTGCTGGGTCGGGGTGAGGTTCGACATGGGCGTGATCCTTATGAAATACGATTGCGATTAGAGACAGACTTCTTCCTGCACAGACGATGCATGGTCAAGTGGGCTGCCGCTGCCATAGTCCAGACGCTCGCCGCGCTGTAACAGAAGATCGAAGTAATCCCGCGTCACCTGCGCCTGCTCGGCGGTCGACTCGACCGCATACATGGCTTGGCGGAATTCATTGCTGGCATGCAGCCCTTTGGTATACCACGCGATATGCTTGCGTGCGATCCGGCAGCCGGAGTATTCGCCATAGAAGGCATACAGGTCATCCAGATGACCGAGTAGCACGTCTTTGATTTCGATCACGGCTGGACTCGGCAGGAGCTCACCGGTTGCCATAAAGTGGGCGATCTCGCGAAAGATCCATGGCCGACCCTGTGCGGCACGGCCAACCATGATGGCGTCAGCACCGGTTTCGGCCAGTACAAATGCAGCCTTCTGCGGGCTGTCGATATCGCCATTAGCGATGATCGGAATCGAGAGTGATTGCTTGACCTCGCGGATCAGCGCATAGCGCGCCTGCCCCAGATACATGTCCTCACGCGTACGACCATGGATGGCCAGCGCGGCAATACCGGCATCCTGGGCGCGCTCGGCGATGCGGTGGATATTCTCCGCACCATTGACGAAGCCCAAACGTGTCTTCAGCGTCACCGGCACATCCACTGCAGCAACCACCGCATCCAAAATGGCGCCGACCAGGGCTTCGTCTTGCAGCAGCGCCGATCCCGCCAGCTTGTTACAGACTTTTTTGACCGGGCAGCCCATATTGATGTCGATGATCTGCGCGCCATTGGCGACTTGAAAGCGCGCGGCTTCGGCCAGCATCTTCGGATCTGAGCCGGCAATCTGCACCGAAATCGGTGCCAGCTCACCGGTGAAATCCGCACGGCGTAGCGACTTCTTGCTGGCGTGGAGTGACTTGTCCGAGGTGATCATCTCACTGACCGCATGCCCAGCGCCAAAGTGTTTACACAACTGGCGATACGGCCGATCTGTCACCCCCGCCATCGGGGCAACGATCAGATTATTGCGCAGTTGATAAGGGCCGATATGCATGGCGATGGACAACATCGTTTAAAAAAATAGGCGGTAATTATAGCCGAAATTCACCCCAATCTGCCGAATGGCACGCAAACTGCCCTAACGCCGCCTAAATCCCTTACAATACGCGCCTATTCCACTCCCCATTATTTTATCGTGACCCTATCGTGTCATGACTGAGACGGCATATTTCCATGCAAGACCCAACAGATAGCTCGAATACTTCGCTCACCGCATCTGCAGACTGTGTTGAAAACAAAGCGCTGCGCCCGATCCTGACCTTTATGCGTAGATCGTCGCCGCTGAATACCTCGCAAGAACGTGGGCTGGCCGAGTATGGTCATTTCATCGTTGAGGCGCCGATCACGGATGCACGCAGCCTGTTTGAACATCCGGAGCGCCCGCTGACCATCGAGATCGGCTTTGGCATGGGCAGCACCTTGGTACAGATGGCGTTCGACGCGCCTGAACGCAACTTCCTCGGTATCGAAGTGCATATCCCGGGCATCGCCCAGTGCGCTTTTGAAACGGGTCAAGCGGGTGTCTCAAACCTCAAAATCATGAATGGCGATGCACTGGAAATCCTTGCCGGTATTCCTGATGGCAGCGTGGATCGTGTGCAGTTGTACTTCCCCGACCCATGGCAAAAAAAACGCCACCACAAACGCCGCTTTGTGTCGCTGGAGCGCATGGCGCTGATCGTGCAGAAACTCGCTGTTGGCGGCTGGTTCCACTCGGCCACCGACTGGCAGCCCTACGCCGAATGGATGGTCGAGGTTCTGGAGGTCGTGCCGGGCTTAGAGAACATCAATGGCAAAGCCGTCTATGCCCCGCGCCCCGACTGGCGTCCTAAGAGCAAGTTTGAACGTCGCGGCGAAGCCGCAGGCCATGGCGTCTGGGATCTGATCTATAAACGCGTCTGATATCTACTAAACACCGCCCAACAAAAAACAGACCCGAAGGTCTGTTTTTTTTATGCTTAAGACTCGAGAGTCTTATGGCAGCAAGTGCTTAACACCATCACGCTCTTCAGCCAGCTCTTTTTCAGTCGCTGACATTTTTTCGCGCGAGAAGTCGGAGATTGGCAGACCTTGTACGATCGACCAGTCGCCATCTTTGGTGGTCACAGGGAATGAGTAGATCAGACCTTGTTCGATGCCGTATGAGCCATCGCTGTATACGCCCATCGATACCCAATCACCTTCTTCGGTGCCGAGTGCCCAAGTGCGCATGTGGTCGATTGCAGCGTTTGCAGCAGACGCCGCAGAAGATGCACCACGTGCTTTGATGATCGCAGCACCGCGTTGTTGTACGACAGGAATGAAGGTTGACTCGTACCATTGACGCTCAACCAAGCCTTCAGCAGCAGCACCTTTAACCAGCGCTTGTGAAATGTCCGGATATTGAGTGGCAGAGTGGTTGCCCCAGATGGTCATTTTTTTGATGTCGTTCACGGTGGTGCCGGTTTGGGCGGCCAACTGTGCCAGCGCACGGTTATGGTCCAGACGGGTCATGGCGGTGAATTGACGTGGGTTGATGCTAGGTGCGTTGCGCTGAGCAATCAGGGAGTTGGTGTTCGCTGGGTTACCAACGACCAATACTTTGATGCCACGGCTGGCATTGTCGTTGATTGCTTTACCTTGTACCGAGAAAATCGCGGCATTGGCTTCCAGCAGGTCTTTACGTTCCATGCCTGGGCCACGTGGACGTGCGCCAACCAGCAGGGCGTAGTCTGCATCTTTGAATGCGACGTTTGGATCATCAGTTTGAACGATGCCGGCCAACAGTGGGAATGCACAGTCATCCAATTCCATCGCAACGCCTTTCAAGGCTTCCAGCGCTGGAGTGATTTCGAGTAACTGCAGAATAACCGGCTGATCTTTACCCAGCATATCGCCTGATGCGATACGGAACAGTAATGAATAGCTGATTTGACCAGCAGCACCGGTAATGGCAACGCGGACGGGTTGCTTCATCGTTTTTCTCCAGATTGGGCAAAGATTGAGTCACAAAATTATCAAGTCCCATGCGAGGAAAACATTGAGTCCGCGCAGTGAGCGGACATATTGTACTTGAAGCTGCGAACTTGTGCGAGTAAGCTGACGAATAGTAGGGGTAGAATTAACAATAGAGTACACGATATGACGGTTTTCACACCGCCACAATCTGGCACCGCCCCACCCGCAGATCATCGCCTCAGCGCCCCGTCCGTCCACAGTTTGGCGTGGCTGCAATTCAATGAACCCGCTGTCCGTGATCTGGCATTTGCCTTGGCCAGCCCTCCGCTGCTGGCGGCATGGCCGCACGATTTACAGCCTGAAACTCTGATCGATCTCTTTAGCGCTGACTTTTGGCGCAGCCACTATGAGCGCTACCTGCCACGCCTGCAATCTTTAGACGTAGACCCCCGTCCACTGCATGACGCCTTAGATCAGCGCTCCTCCAGCCGCCTTGGCGTGCGCTTTGAAGCGCTGTTGAGTTTCTGGCTCAAAGATAAAAGCGCGGACTGGCATGACTTCGTTTTGCTGGCACAAAACATCCAACTCAAAGACCATAAACGCACCACAGGCGAGATCGACTTCCTGATCGAAAATCAGCGCACGGGAGAGACCGAGCACTGGGAACTGTCCTTAAAGTTTTATCTGGGAGAGGCGCGCCTTGCGCCCTTCGATTGGCGCGGACTCAATGATCGGGATAGCTTTGGCCGCAAGATCCGCCACACCATCACCCATCAGTTTAATGTCAGCGAGATCCACCACCCGACGCTTGGGCTTAAAACCATCCAAAAACGCCGGGCTGTGTTTAAAGGACGGCTGTTTTATCCCGATGCCAAGCTGTATGCAGCCGCTGATCTGGTCGCAACCACTGACTGGCTGCATCCTGAGCATCTACGCGGGTCATGGGGCTATGAGCTCCCGATAGGCATCGACTGGCGACGCGCGGCGCGGCGTGAATGGCTCACGCCAACCACGGCCACCGCCTGCGGCCAAAGCCTGTATTACCTGAGCCATGGACTGTATCTGGGCTATGCGACAGCGCATACGACCTCGGCATCACGTGCGCCTATCGAGCGCATGATTCGCGTAATGCCAAATCATGCGCCCTATCTGCCGGCATTTTATCTCCGCCTATACCAACTCCCCCTGCAGCGCTTAAGCTAAAAAGCAACTATATAAATTACATTCCCTTACTTAGCGTTACGTTGCTGCCACGGCACTACACTTGTGGGTTATGTGGGCTAAGCCTATTCTGGATTTACACGCTAATGTGTCACTTTCGGAGTTTATAAAATGATTAAAGTTATCGTAGCGGTTGCGTTCTCAGCGATGTTGCTCACTGGCTGTAATACCGTAAAAGGTATGGGTAAAGACGTATCGGCCACAGGCGATGCAGTCACTGGTACCGCCCAGTCGACCCAAAACAAACTGTAATCTGATCTAAAAACAATAAAAACTCGCTTCGGCGAGTTTTTTTATGTCCAGCCTCCGCAACCACCGATCAGCGGCGCTATACTGACGGCCTCACCACCCTTTTACTATAGACATCGTACCCGCCGCCATGCCCCGCTCAGAATACGCCGACGCCACGCCGCAAAATGCACTACACATCCTGTCGCGCACCTTTGGCTACGATCAGTTTCGCGGTCAACAGGCGCAGATCATCGCCGCAGTGATCAATGGCGAGCATAGCCTAGTACTGATGCCGACCGGCGGCGGTAAAAGCGTCTGCTACCAGATCCCCGCGCTGATGCGCCCCGGTCTGGGCATCGTCGTATCACCGCTGATCGCACTCATGAAAGATCAGGTCGACACCCTCCGTGAGCTTGGTATCCGTGCTGCATTTCTCAACAGCTCGCTGACGCTGCAAGCCCAGCGTCAGGTCGAGCATGATATGCAGCACGGCGAGATCGATCTGCTGTATGTCGCTCCGGAACGCCTGCTCAGCAGTCAGTTCCTTGATTTACTCGATCAGACGCCGCTGGCCCTGTTTGCCATCGACGAAGCGCACTGCGTCAGCCAATGGGGACATGACTTTAGACCTGAGTATCAGCAGCTCGGCTTGCTCGCCACGCGCTATCCGCATGTGCCGCGGATGGCACTGACCGCCACGGCCGATGAGCGCACCCGCGCCGATATCATACAAGTCCTCGGCCTGCAAAACGCGCCGGTATTCCTATCCAGCTTTGACCGTCCAAATATCCGCTATACCATCGTCGAAAAAGACAATGGTCGCAAACAGTTGCTCGACTTTATACAGCAGCAGGAGATCGGCGCAGCGGGGATCATCTATTGCCTATCGCGCAAACGCGTGGAGGAAACCGCCGAATTTCTGCGGAGCAAAGGCCTGCCTGCGCTTGCCTACCACGCCGGACTGCCACAAGCCGAGCGCGTCAAGGTACAAGATGAATTTTTGCTCGAAGAAGGCCGCATCGTCTGTGCCACCGTGGCATTTGGCATGGGCATCGACAAACCCAATGTGCGCTTTGTCGCCCACCTCGACCTGCCGAAATCGCTGGAAGGCTACTATCAAGAGACGGGTCGTGCCGGTCGTGATGGCCTCGCCTCCGAAGCATGGATGGCCTATGGTCTCGGTGACGTGGTGTCGGTACGGCGTATGCTGGCCATGTCGGATGCACCGCCCGAGGTGAAACGCATCGAAGCCGGCAAACTTGATGCCCTACTGGCGTACTGCGAAACCGCCAGTTGCCGCCGTCAGGTATTGCTGACTTATTTTAGCGAAACGGGTGCAAAGCCATGCGGCAACTGCGACGTCTGCCTTGCGCCGCCGCAAACGTGGGATGCCACCATCGCCGCGCAAAAAGCGCTGTCTGCAGCCATCCGTACCGGCAACCGCTTTGGTGCCGCCCATCTGGTCGATGTGCTGCGCGGTGAGCTGACCGAAAAAATCAAACAGTTTGGTCATGATCAGTTGCCCACCTTTGGGATCGGACAGGATCTTTCAGAGGCTGGCTGGCGCAACGTATTTCGCCAGCTCGTCGCACTGGGTTATCTCCTGCCTGATCAAGATGCGTTTGGAGGTTTAGTCGCTGGTGAAAAAGCGCGAGCACTGCTCAAAGGGCAAGAAACGCTGTGGCTGCGTGCACTGGCCGACGCAAAGCCTAAAGCCAGTCGTGCCGAACGCGCCAGCGCCGTCAAACACAGCGACCTGCCGGAAGATGCCCTGCGCCGCTTTGAAGGGCTGAGAGCGCTGCGCCTGTCCTTTGCCCAAGCGCAGAAGGTACCACCGTATATCATCTTTAACGATGCTACATTGCGCGAGATGGCGCTGTCCGATCCCGCCCATCTGGGCGAGCTCAAACTCATCGCCGGTGTGGGGGAGCAAAAACTGGCACGCTACGGCCAAGCCTTCCTTGATCGTCTGACAGAGATCCGTACCCTGTCGCCAGAACAGCAGGTGCACTATGACGACAGCACCCAAGCCGTCGCCGAAAAAGTCGATACCCTTGCCGCCACCCTAGAGCTGGTCAATCGCGGCTTGGATCGTGCACAGATCGCCGAACAACGCGGACTGTCCATCGACACCATCGGCGGGCATCTGCTCAAGCTCTATCAGGCCAATCATGTCACCAAGCATGAGATCTTGTTTTTAAGCGATGCCGAGCAACAAGAAATCACCACAGCCGCCCATACGCTGTCTATGAAACCCAAGCAAGCGGCCA
The DNA here is from genome assembly GCA_030152425.1 of Aquirhabdus sp. Taxonomy (GTDB): domain Bacteria; phylum Pseudomonadota; class Gammaproteobacteria; order Pseudomonadales; family Moraxellaceae; genus Aquirhabdus. The sequence goes on along the minus strand of JASLJP010000228.1, from coordinate 795 downwards.
GCAAGGCACTCAAAGAAGCCCTGCAACACCGTTATGGCTATGCCGACCTCAATGTCGCACTCTGGCTGTGGTGACCCGCAAACTCTCTTCCATTTTTCTTGATACCGTGAACTGCTATGAAAATATTCCATCTAGACGGTCGCCCGCATGTGACCCTCAACAATCTGCTCAAGATCGAAGGCTGGTGCGAAAGTGGCGCTGCCGCCAAGCATGCCATTGATGAGGGCTATGTCACCGTCGATGGCGAAGTCGAACTGCGCAAACGCAATAAGATCGTCGCCGGGCAGGTCGTCAAGTTTGATGGCAATGCGATCCGTGTGATGGCATAAGGGGTTATCGGCTCAATTGACAGGCACTTTTAAAACGTTTAGCCTAGTATTTCTACTTTAGTGCGTACGATGGTACGCCACTGTCATGACCTTCTGCACCACGCGCAACACCGTTTCCAAAAAATCCTTTATCGCGGCGTTAAACCACGCTGACTCCCTGCTTGATCAGATCGGATCACTCTACGACCCTGAGAGCAAAACCCACCGCTATAACGTCTACGATATCCAACACCTCAAGCCGTATTTACTGGCCGGACGTGATATCGCTGCAATCGAAGACTGGCTACAGCAGTGCTTTATCCCCGACACCATCGACTGGATGCTTGAGCTAGAACAGCATGATGCGCTTGATCATTTCGTCAGCCATGCACAGGTCTATAGCCACCTCGAAGCCGCTAAATTCCAGTCTAGCAAGGCATTCATTCGCGCACAGTTGGACTTAGGCTTGCAGCATACATTTCCCAGC
>JASLJP010000219.1 GCA_030152425.1 Aquirhabdus sp. | reverse complement strand
TGTGCTTGAGCCTGCAGTTCTGCAGGGATCGCGTGGTTGCTGTCGGCTGCATGCGCGGCCGGGCGGATCACTTCTTTGGCAAAACGTGACAAAGAGTCGCGTGTCATCAGTTGTTCTTCGGACAGCGTCAGGTCGAATACGTTCTTGCGCGTCTGGCTAGGCAGGCGTGTCGCCGGATCTTTGGAGGTCGAGGGGGTGAAAATGCGCGCCGCTTGGGTCGCAATTTGAAATCCAGTCTTCGAGCCTTGATAGAGCAGGCTTTCAATCGGTTTGCGGATCTTCAGTCGGTCGGCGATGTCGCTCGACGCAAATTGGGTCAGGGCATGCAAGCCGAAGCCTTGCACCTTGCCCATCAATGTATCCTGAGTATGCATGATGATCATTCCATCGGTGTCGTGGTGGGAAACAGGATCAATGCTGTCATGAAAGCTGCGCCTATCCCTTGGTCAAGCCTTCGGCAACTTTTGTCAGCAAGGTCAATCCTGCAGTTTTATGCGGGTTATTTTTTCGGTTAGGCATCACAATCTGCCAGCCTCTATCCTGCTTGAGTGTACTCCAAAAAAAGCGGGGCATTGCCATGGATATGTGCAATGCCCCGCTGTGTAGATCAGTCGGGTAGCCCTAGGCTATGGCTTACTCTACTTCATTTAAAATCACGCGGCCTTCACCGATCCAGTCGATCAAAAACTCAAAGTCGGCAGGTTGGATGTCTGCCTTGGCGAGTTGACGACCATCGGCAATATGCTGTGCCAGCGGGGCTTGAGCCGCTGCGACATCGACCGGTTCGCCATTCCACCAAAATTCCAGCTCCTCACCTTGTTTGACATAGACCAAACGGCCTGCTGGTTCGCGCTGCAGGGTGGCGCCGCTATTCAGGGCTTGCTTGAGCTCACTGGTGGCGATGCCAAAGCCTTCGGGGAGATTGTCGGCATCGCGTGACTCGCTGAGCAGGGGCAAGATCGCATCGTGGAAGTATTCGGGATGGTGTAGGGTGTTTTGCAGCGCTTCGATCAGTTGCAGACGCAGGGTCTCGATTTCGGCATGGCTGATGAGTCCGGCAGGTCCGGCTCCTAGCCGTGGATCGGCGACAGGCAGTTGCAGATCGGCATGACCGATCACATGATCAACGACGCGTTCTAGCATCTGCGCGGCATTGGGCATGCGAAAGCCAAATGAGTAGGTCAGACAGTCGTCTTCCGCCACACCATAGTGTGCCAGTTTAGGCGGCACATACAGCACATCGCCGACATCTAGGATTTCGTCAAAAAAAACATCCGTCATCTCGGGGAGCAGGCGCAGCGGCTGATCGGGTACGAGGTCAGTCGTGCTGTCGCACCATTGGCCGAGTTGCCAGCGGCGGCGGCCATGACCCTGCACCAGAAATACATCGTACTGGTCAAAGTGACGGCCGACTGAGCCTCCTTTGGGGGCATAGGACACCATCACATCATCCCGACGCCATTGCGGGATAAAGTCGAATAACTGCCACAGATTCGCCACATCCAGCGACCAATGATCGACGGCTTGCACCAGCAAGGTATGCAGGGGCGGCAGGTTTTTGAGGTCAGTGGCCGTAAACGGTGACCGTTTGACGCGCCATTGTTCCGGATTTTTGGGGTTTTGCAGCAGCAGGCGCGCTTGCACGTCTTCCTCAAGAGCCAGCTCCTTGATATCTGCAGGTTCGAGTAGCCCTTTGATGTGGGGCATGGCGTTTTTGATCAGCAGTGGTTTCTTTTGCCAGTACTCGCTCAAAAAGGTATCGATCGAGATGTTGCCGAGGAGTTGAGTCATGTTGCACGGTCGTTTGAAAAAATTGACCGCCATTATATCGCAAAGACCGTGTGGAAGTGGGCGGCGGCGTAGGATGGGTCGAATGCCGGGCTAAAAAAATCAGCACGACCGAATCTTCGGCGTGCTGATTGAGAGACCGGCGTTGGGGCGCGGTATTAGCGCGCTGCGGCCACGGTGTTTTTGGCACCGCCTTTTTGGCTGGCTGGGTAGCGCAGTACATCAAGGCACACTTCGCGATTGTCATCTGGTTTTTGTGCCAAGGCCTGCACGCGTGCATCGCTGTAAATCTTCATATATTCTGGGTCACTGTGCATCGCCGCGACGGCTTCGACCGGATACTTGATGGTCGGCAGCAGATAGGCGATCAGGCTGCGATAGCCCTTTTGGAAGTTCTTGTTGTTATTGGTGCCGAGCAGATTCGGGCAAATCTCATTCAAGACATCGACCGCAGCGATTTCTTCTTGCGAGGTGCTGGCCGCTTTTTCCACGGTCACTTGGGCAGGTGATGCGGCTTTGCTGCTGGCTGCCTGATGGGTAGCGGCATAGCTATTTGACACGATGCAGATCGACAAGAGGGCAGTGGTGATCGCGCTGGTTGCGAGATGAATACGATTCATATAATAACTCGGGTATCGGCTATGTAGTGATAGCCGCTATTATGCCGTGATGTGTGCGCTGGTTTTGAGAGGATTTTGCGGCGAGTTTGCATTATTTTTGTAGACACGCGTGTTAACACTGTGTTTTTGTGGGATTGTTTGGGGAATGGCCGCGTACAAGCGGTCGGTGTCGTAGATGTGGTATACATGGACGTCGTGGTCTATATAAGTCGTATGAGACAGAGCATTGAAAATTTTACTGAGTAACGATGATGGCGTGTTGGCGCCGGGGCTTGCTGCATTGGCGCAGGCTTTGACCGAGATCGCCGAGGTGACGGTCGTCGCGCCCGAGAGTGAGCGCAGCGGCTCGTCCAGTGCGCTGACCTTGGATCGTCCGCTGCATCCGGTACAGTTGGCCAATGGCTATTGGGCAGTCAATGGCTTCCCCGCCGACTGTGTGTATATCGGGCTCAATGGCTTGTTTGCCGAGCAGTTTGATCTGGTCATCAGTGGCATCAATGCCGGTGCCAATATGGGCGATGATGTGCTCTATTCAGGCACCATCGGTGCAGCCTTCGAGGGGCGCGGTATGCCCTTGCCCGCCCTTGCGGTGTCGCTGGTGGGTCTACACGCCAAGCAATACCGTGACATCGCCCATTTTCGCGTGGCGGCGGCATGGGTGCGTGACTTTGTGGCCAAAGGGGTGCCCGCGCTTGCATCCGGCCATATCCTGAATATCAATATCCCTGATGTGGCAAGCCTTGCCGAGCTACGCCATGTCGAGGTGACGCGCATGGGGGTGCGCGATGTCTCGCAACCGGTCTATAGCGAGATCGATCCGCGCGGACGCAAGATGTATTGGGTGGGCAAATCTGGCGACCCATTGGGTCAGGATCATGTGCTGAATTTACCAGCGCAAGAGATCATCAATAATCAATCTGGCATTGCATCTAAAGCGCAATTTCGTACGGATTTTGCAGCATTGGATGATGGATTTGTGAGTATTACCCCCATTCGCCTCGATGCGACTGGTTATTCGACGCTAGTCGGTTTAAAACAGGCACTGTCGGAGCATCCGTGCTGAGCTGATCAGTGCCGCTGTCAGGGCGGTTTATGGCAGGCAATGATTTAATTTTGTGATTCGGGATCATGTCGAATCACTCATCGAAAAAGAGGATAGAAGATTGTCTTATTTAGCACACCATACGCGGCCTTTGGACGCAGCAGCCCCGTCACAGACCTTGCGCAGCATCGTCTCTCCAGCCCCCCTGCGTGCGATCAGCTTGGGCGTGATCGTCGGACTGACCGTCGCGATGGTCGGCTGTGCCTCTGCACCGACCCCACCGCGTGGCAATGGTCAGGCGGCTGTGGCCGTGCCGACGTTCTATACCGTGCAGAAGGATGATTCACTGTCCAAGATCGCTAATCGCTATAATCTGGACTATCAAAATATCGCCCGACTCAATCAGATCGGCAGTGACTATGTGATTCATGTCGGTCAGCGTCTGCGTTTGGTGGCTACAGGTTCCAGCCCACGTCCGCAAGCGGCGCCGATTGCCGCTGCTGCACCGCTGAAGGCGCAGCCTTTGGGCAGCACCACGTTGCCGCCTTCGAGCAATGCCAGTGCCGTGGCAAGTGCAGCATCCGCCTACGGGACGATCGCCTGGCGCTGGCCGACCAATGCGGCTGTGACCCAGCGCTTTGATTTGACCCGTCAAGTCAAAGGTATACGCTTTAGTGGCAATGTCGGTGATCCGGTTTATGCGGCAGCAGATGGGACGGTGATTTATGCCAGCAATGGTCTGGCCGAGTATGGCAATCTGATCTTGGTACAGCATAGCAATGGCTATATCACCGCCTATGCGCATAACCAGCGCCTGCTGGTGCAAGAAAAAACCAAAGTAACCGCGGGTCAGCAGATCGCCGAAATGGGCTCGTCGGGCACCAATCGCGTGATGTTGGAGTTTCAAGTCCGCTTGAATGGTAAACCGATGGATCCTAGTTTAGTATTACCGCAGCGCTAAGGATGAATATCAGGGCGTGGGTGTCAGCAAAGGCGTTGACGGTGGTTTAGGTGGAAACAGGACGTATGCTCGATAATTTACGCAGTATGGCGATCTTTGTCAGTGTGGTCGATAGAGGATCATTCAGCGGCGCTGCCCGCGAATTAGGCATTACCACCAGTGCGGTGAGTCAGCAAATCCGTTTGCTGGAGCACGAGATGGGCACCGCATTACTGCACCGCTCGACGCGTAAACTAAGCCTGACCGAAGCGGGCAGTGTGTTTTATGAAAGCTGCAACGAGATGGTGCTGGCTGCCAAACGCGGTCGGGTCAGACTGAATGAGCTGCGCGATGAGCTGGTGGGCGATCTGCGCATCGCCACGACCCCGGAACTGGGGGTTAACCACGTTTTGCCTGCCTTATCCAGTTGGCTGCAAGCCCATCCCAGCCTCAATGTCCACTTTGAAGCGGACAATCGTTATATTGATCTGATCGAAGAGCGCATCGACATCGCGGTGCGGATGAGCCCGGGTCTGGCCGACTCCAGCCTGATCGCCCGGCCCATGGCCGAAGCGCGCTTGATCCTCTGCGCTTCGCCTGAATACATCAACAGTCATCCGCCGATTACCACGCCTGCCGATCTGGCTAACCACGACATGATTGGTCTGACTTTGGCCAAAGACCCGTTAGAGCGGCGCCTACGTCACCGCATTACGGGAGAAGAGCAGCGCATCCGTGTCCAGTCGCGCGTGCAGACCAACAATGTGTTTTTGATGCGCTCGCTGGTCGCCAAAGGCCACGGCATCTCGGCGCTATTATCGGTCGATATCCCACAGTATTTTAATGACGGTGAGATGGTCGAAGTCTTGCCAGATTGGGAGTTACAGCCCCGCTATACGGTCTATGCCATCACCTTGCGCCGCGAGCAGCCGCTCAAGGTCGTGCGCTGTATCGAGACGCTGCAGCAGTATTTTAGTCATATGCCGGTCATCTGATCCGCACTCAAGCATAAAAAAACCACCCCGCTGCGGGGTGGTTTTTTATGCGCGGGTGTAGGCTTAGGCGGCCAAAAACGCTTTGACCAACGCGACCACGCGCGTGATGAGTTCATCGGCATCGGCACGGGTCAGATTCAGCGCGGGCAGTAGACGGATCACGTTGTCTGCTGTGACGTTGATGATCAGGTGATGCTCATCGCGTGCCACCGCGACCAGTTCGCCGCAGGGGCGCGGCAGTTCGATGCCGAGCATCATGCCAAAGCCACGGACGGTCACGCCGAGCGGTGCCAGCTCTTGGGTAAAGCAGTCTTTCAGGTAGCCACCGACCAACGCCGCGTTTTCCACGGCTTTCTCTTTTTGAATGGCATCGATCACCGCGTAGACGGTGCGACAAGCCAGCGGTGTACCGCCAAAGGTTGAGCCGTGGTTGCCGGGGGCAAACAGGTCGCGTGCTTTATCACGCACCAAGCAGGCACCGACTGGAAAGCCATTGCCCAGACCTTTGGCAGTGGTCAGTACATCGGGTTTGATACCGGTGTGTTGATAGGCAAAGTACTGTCCGGTGCGGCCGTTGCCGGTCTGGATCTCGTCCAGCATCAGTAGCCAGTCGTGCTGGTCGCACAGCGCACGCAGTTCTTCGAGATAGACGAAGCCTTGCGGAGCCGTATTGACGCCACCTTCACCTTGGATCGGTTCGACCAAGATCGCGACAATATCGCTGTGATCTTTGGCCAGTTGTTCGATGGCCGCCACGTCACCAAAGGGCACGCGTAGGAAACCTTCGACCAGTGGCGCAAAGCCTTTTTGTACTTTTTCATTACCGGTGGCAGACAGGGTCGCCAACGTACGGCCATGAAATGATTTTTCCATGACGATGATTTTAGGGGTGCTGATGCCTTTGTTGTAGGCACTCATACGCGCCAGTTTGATCGCGGCTTCGTTGGCTTCTGCACCGCTGTTGGCAAAGAAGCAGCGCTCCATGCCAGCGACGGTGGTCAGCAGCGTGCCGGCCTGTTCTTGCCACGGG
>JASLJP010000170.1 GCA_030152425.1 Aquirhabdus sp. | reverse complement strand
GCGTGGTTCTTTTCAATTTTTAGTGTTCTACGTGCCTTAAGCACTTACTGCGATAATTCCCTTTATCTTGCAGTATGAATATGATTTCGCTTCGGATTTTTACCCATGAATATCAAATCGCCTGATTTTAACAACCCTACCGATGTTGCACTGCGTCTTCATGTAGAGCGCGCTGTACGTCACTACTTCAAGCAACTCGATGGCGCCGAGCCTGTACAAGTGTACGATCTGGTTCTTGCCGAAATTGAAAAGCCACTGTTATCTGTAGTGCTTGAGCAAACTCGTGGCAACCAGACCCGTGCATCTGAAATCCTCGGTCTCAATCGTGGTACTTTGCGCAAAAAACTTAAAGCCCATGGCTTAATGAGCGAGTAAGCTGTTAAAATCTTGCCTATCGCAACACCTTAGACGTCGATACAGCGTCTAAACACTTTCTAGGGCTGGTTTTCCAGCCCTTATTGTTTGCTATCGGGCAGCGCGCTCCCGCGTTATCCCCCGCCCGATATGCCGACTGTGCCTCAGCTGTATTGCAATAGCGTTAAATAGACGTTCTTTTTCAACTTAAATTTAAAGCCAAACGCCCATCATGACTGTCTCCCGCGCCCTGATCTCTGTTTCTGATAAAACTGGCATCGTCGAGTTTGCTCGCGAACTTGTCGCCCTGAATATTGAACTCCTTTCTACCGGCGGCACCTACAAGCTGCTGAAAGAAAACAACATCCCCGTGGTTGAAGTGTCCGAACACACGGGCTTTCCGGAAATGATGGATGGCCGCGTCAAAACCCTGCATCCAAAAATCCATGGCGGCATCTTGGCGCGCCGTGGCATCGGCGAAGCCGTGATGCAAGCGCACGACATCGCCCCGATTGATCTGGTGATTGTTAACCTGTATCCATTTGCCGCAACAGTTGCCAAACCCAACTGCTCGCTTGAAGATGCCATCGAAAACATCGACATCGGCGGCCCAACCATGGTGCGTGCTGCCGCAAAAAACCACGCATCGGTCGGCATCATCGTCAACAGCAGCGACTATGCAACTGTGATCACCGAGCTAAACGCCCATCAAACCCTGTCGCATGCGACCCGCTTTGATTTGGCAGTTAAAGCCTTTGAACACACCGCCCAGTATGACGGCATGATCGCCCAATACCTCGGTGCGCGGGTCGGCAAAACCGAAAACGAACCGGCAGATGCCTTTGCCCGTACGTTTAACCTGCAACTGGTCAAAGCCCAAGACCTGCGCTACGGTGAAAACCCGCATCAGTCTGCCGCCTTCTATATCGACCCGACTGCGCGTGAAGCGTCGGTGGCCACGTCGAAGCAACTGCAAGGCAAAGAACTTTCGTACAACAACATCGCCGACACCGATGCGGCACTGGAATGTGTAAAATCATTTGCCAAGCCCGCCTGTGTCATCGTCAAACACGCGAACCCGTGCGGCGTGGCCGTATCCCTCGATGGCATCTTGGATGCCTATAACCTCGCGTATGCGACCGACCCAGAATCTGCGTTTGGTGGCATCATTGCCTTTAACCGCCCGCTCGATGTCGCGACTGCCCAAGCCATCGTCGCGCGTCAGTTTGTCGAAGTGATCATCGCGCCAAGTCTGGAAGACGGCGTACTGGAAATCACCGGCGCCAAACAAAACGTGCGCGTATTGATTTGCGGCGAACTGCCAAACATCAACGAACGCGTCGGTCAACTCGACTACAAACGCGTTACCGGTGGTCTGCTGGTTCAAGACCAAGACCTCGGCATGATCAAAGACAGTGACCTAAAAATCGTCACCAAACGTGCACCAAGCGAAGCTGAGATTCATGATCTGATCTTTGCTTGGAAAGTGGCGAAGTACGTCAAATCCAACGCCATCGTCTACGCCAAAAATCGCCAGACCATCGGCATTGGCGCAGGTCAAATGAGCCGCGTCAATTCAGCCCGTATCGCAGCGATCAAAGCGGAGCATGCTGGTCTCAGTGTGCAACAGGCCGTCATGGCGTCTGACGCATTCTTCCCGTTCCGCGATGGCATTGATAATGCCGCCAAGGTCGGGATCTCCTGCATCATCCAGCCCGGTGGCTCAATGCGCGACTCGGAAGTGATCGCAGCCGCGGATGAACACGACATCGCTATGGTCTTTACCGGCATGCGTCATTTCCGCCACTAAGCAATAATGCGCTATAATCGCTCGCCTTCAAGTCTCCTCATCTAAACAATGATTTAGCTGGGGTCACTTCAAGGCGAGTTTTTATGCGCAGCCTATGCAGATTTTCCCAAACTTGAGCCACTGGCTTAGCGGTTATATTTTCGTTGTTGATTTCAAGGAAACACTATGAACATCCTCATTCTCGGTTCAGGCGGTCGTGAACATGCCTTCGCATGGAAATGTGCGCAAGACGACGCCGTGCGTCAGGTCTTTGTTGCCCCCGGCAATGCAGGAAGTGCCCTTGAAGCCAAATGCAGCAACGTCGCACTGAATATTCTGGACAACGATGCCATCATCGCCTTTGCCCAGAGCAATGCCATTGATCTGATCATCGTCGGACCTGAAGCGCCGCTGGTCAATGGCGTGGTCAATGCGTGCCGTACAGCCGGTCTTAAAATCTGGGGGCCAACTCAGTTTGCCGCCCAGTTGGAAGGCTCTAAAGCCTTTGCCAAACATTTCTTGAAACGCCATCAAATCCCGACCGCGTTTTACGACGTCTTTACCGATGTCGCGGCAGCGAAAGCTTATATCGACCAGAACGGCGCACCGATCGTCATCAAAGCCGATGGTCTGGCCGCAGGTAAAGGCGTGATCGTGGCCATGACCGTGGCCGAAGCCTATGAAGCCATCGACGACATGCTGGCCGGCAATAAATTTGGCGATGCCGGCTCACGCGTGGTCATCGAGCAGTTCCTGGATGGCGAAGAAGCCAGCTTTATCTGTATGGTCGATGGCGTTAATATCTTGCCGATGGCCACCAGCCAAGACCACAAGCGTATCTTTGAACAAGACCTCGGCGCCAACACCGGCGGCATGGGTGCCTACTCCCCTGCCCCGGTCGTCACCGCAGAGATCTTTGATCAGGTCATGGTCAAGATCATGCGTCCTACCGTCGACGGCATGGCAGCGGATGGTCATCCTTACAGCGGTTTCCTCTATGCCGGTCTGATGATCGACGCGGCAGGCACAGCACGTGTGATCGAATTTAACTGCCGCTTTGGCGATCCAGAGACCCAACCGATCATGATGCGCCTGCAGTCATCGCTGGTCGAGCTGGTCGAGGCCGGTCTGGCCGGGCAACTGCCTGCCGAAGCACAATGGGACAGCCGCCCTGCCATCGGCATCGTCTTGGCCGCTGGCGGCTATCCGGGCGACATCCAAAGTGGCGACGTGATTCATGGTCTGGATGCCGTACCTGCCGATACAGCCAAAGTATTTCATGCGGGCACCACGCGCAAAGAGGGCCAAACCGTCACCAGCGGTGGTCGTGTGCTGTGTGTCACTGCCTTGGGCAGCACGGTACTGGAAGCGCAGCAGAAAGCACTGGCTGGCATCGCGCAGATCTCTTTTGACGGCATGCAGTATCGCCGCGATATCGGCTACCGCGCCATTGCCCGCGAGCAACAGTAAGGTCGCTACACGCGCCCTCTTGGTCTGACCCACTCCCTGTCATCGACGATTTATAAAGTGTCCTTATCATCAGGACAATCGCAGCAGACGCCCCGACGGCAATGTGGGGCGGGCAATGGCGCGATGTCATCTTTTGCACCTGACTGTGGCAATTGAATAAGGTTACACTTCGTCATATGATGGTCTGTATTAGACTCGAATAGACACTACAGGTTGACGTACTTTTTAGCGAAACCTGCCCATATTTGATTAACTTTAGCGCACACCATTTCTTCAGTGCGCTTTTTCGGGATTGATTAGCTTATGTCTGATGCTTCTGATAACCACACTCGCGATAAGCATAAACAGCATCATACTCTCGACAAGCTGAAAACCAGTGCATTTGACCGCCGTATGTCCCTCGCCAAAGCCTCCTTGCGCGCAGGCTCACGCTGGGCGTCGATGAGTGCTGGCAACCTATTTGCCAGCGAAGTCGACAAAGACCGCATGCGCAAAAAAGTCATGGGCGAACAAGCCCACTATCTCGCCCACGAAATGGGCAAACTCAAAGGCTCAATCGTCAAGATCGGTCAGATGATGGCGCTGTACGGCGAGCACTTCTTGCCCCCTGAAGTCACCGAAGCACTGCACACCCTGAATAACGACACCATGGCGCTGTCCTGGAATGCCATCGAGGAACAACTACGTGCCGAACTGGGCGACAAACTCGATGAGTTGATCGTCGATCACGCCCCATTGGGCACCGCCTCTCTGGCACAAGTCCACCGTGCAACACGCAAATCCGACGGCCTAGAAATTGTCCTCAAAGTCCAGTATCCGGGCGTGGCAGCCGCCATCGACTCCGATCTAGGTCTGTTCCGCAATATGATCAAACTCACCCGAATGGTGCCACAGACCCGTGAGTTTGATGAATGGTTTAACGAAGTCAGCGAGATGATGCACCGCGAGGTGAACTATCGTATGGAAGCCGCCACCACGGAGCGCTTCTATGAGCGTCTGAAAGACGATGAGCGCTATATCGTGCCGCAGATCGTTCATGACTACTGCACCGATGGCGTACTGTGCATGACCTTTGAACGCGGTGTGCCAATCAACAGTGCCGTCATGCTGTCACTGCCGCAATCACGTCGTGACAAACTCGGCGCTGCATCGATCGAAATCGCGGTGCGCGAACTGTTTGAATGGGGCGAAATGCAAACCGACCCCAATTTCGGCAACTACCTGATCCGCCTCGGCAATGGCAAAGACATTCCGGACAAAACCATTCTGCTCGACTTCGGTGCGATCCGTGGCTTCGATGCCAACCTACTGAAGGTTGCACGCAACCTGATCATCGCTGGCTACCACCATGACCACGCACAGATGGTCGCCTCGATGCAGGGCTACGACTTCTTTGACAAGATGCCGGTCGATGTCAAACCCAGCATGGCCGATGTGTTTGTTCTGGCCACAGAACCGTTCTCTTCTCCGGCAAGCAATCCCGATGCCCCTGCCGAAGCATTTAATGCCAAAGGTGAATATATCTGGAAGCAGAGCATGCTGCATTCACGGGTGATGAAACTGGCAGCAGAGTCCATGTCATCGCGTTTCTTTAGCGTACCGCCGAAAGAGTTTATGTTTATCAGCCGTAAATTCATCGGTGCGTATACCTTTATGACCGTCATCGATGCCCGCACCGATGTCCGCGCCATGGTCGGAAAGTATCTGTAAGCCCGACCATTGCCGCGCGATTACCTAGCTGCCTACAGCCATGTCCACACTGATCGTTCGTCATATTGAAGGTTTTGCCGATTACGGCAAGACCTATCAGGACATGCGCGACTTCACCGAGCGGCGCGATGATCGCACACCAGACGAAGTCTGGCTGCTGCAGCATCACGATGTCTTGACCCAAGGTCTGGCGGGTAAGCCCGAACACATCCTGCATAATCCTGAACAGCTCCCCATCGTCCAATCGGATCGCGGTGGCCAAGTCACATGGCATGGACCCGGCCAATTGGTCGGCTATCTGCTCTACGACCTGAATCGCCTGCACTGGAATGTGCGCGAGCTGGTCAGCAATACCGAAAACGCACTGATCGCCCTGCTGCAGCACTACAACATCGACGCCCACGCACGCAAAGATGCACCCGGAGTCTATGTCGGACTGGCCAAGATCGGCTCACTCGGCTTTAAGATTCGCCATGGCCGCAGCTATCATGGCCTGTCCCTGAACATCGACTGTGACCTTGCACGGGGATTTTCGCACATCAATCCATGTGGCTATGCCGGACTCTCCAT
>JASLJP010000144.1 GCA_030152425.1 Aquirhabdus sp. | reverse complement strand
CTCCCCATTTTTTGATCTGGATACAGGCCTGATCGAGGACAAACTCACCCAGCGCCGAGATGATGCCCATCTCTTCGGCCAGGCCGATAAATTGCACCGGTGAAACGATGCCTTTGTCGGGATGGCTCCAGCGGACCAGTGCCTCAAATCCGACGATGTCTTGGCTGAGGGCATTGGATTTGGATTGGTAGTAGACGGTGAACTGTCCTGTGGTCAGTGCCTTGCGCAGATCGTTTTCCAGACTGATGCGTTCTAGCGGCTGGATACCCCGCTGGATACCAGCAAAGCGCAGCGTGTTGCCGCCGACCCGTTTGGCTTCCTGCAGGGCATTCTCAGCGCAGTTGGATAGCGTGTCCACGAGCTTGCCGTGTTCAGGAAACAGTGCAATACCGAGCGAGATACTGACCGTGATCTCTTGGCTATTGATATGAAATGGGATTTCGAACTGCTGCAGCAGTTTTTGGCTGTATTCTTCCAGCTCCTGCGGGCTGCCCTCACTATAGTTAAATAGGATGGCAAAGTCATTGCTCCCCAGCCGAGCGATCATGCCATTTTGGCTGTCGAGTTCGGTCAGACGCTGTGCCACTTGCTTAAGCAACTGATCGGCACCATCCGCACCCAGTAAATCATTGAGCAGGCGGAAGCGATCCAGATTCAGGCGCAGCAGGGCAAAGGTGTTGCTGCGTTCGATACTCTGCTGGATGAGCTGATGCAGGTGCTCTTTAAAAAAGTTGCGATTCGGCAGGTCGGTCAGGGGGTCGTAGTTGGCTAAGTAGGACAGGCGCTGTTCATTCTTGCGCCGCTCTGTCAGGTCGCCGATGACGCCAATATAGTGGGTGCGGCGCTGGTGATCATCGTAGACTGAGTTGATATGCACCCAGACCAGCAGCTCGCCTTTGTCTTTTTGCTGGGCATAGCCTTCACCTTCAAACTCGCCACTGAGCTCCAGACTTTTCAGCACTTTGTGCTGTGATTGCTGCGAGCGCGGTGAGATCACGCGCGAGGGGCTGAGAAAACGGGTGCCAACGAGGATGTCATTGCTGAAACCGGTCATGCGTTCAAAGAATGGATTGACGTTGAGATAGCGTAGCTGACTGTCCAAAATAAAGATGCCTTCCTCAACCTGTTGGAACAGCATGGCGGACAGTTTGCGACTTTCAGCGGCCGCCTTTTCGGCATTGATGTTCCGGCGGACGCCAACCATGCGCCGGGCGATCCGGGTTTGTGGGTCGCGTTCGACCACACGTCCCACGTCTTGCACCCAGACCCAGTAGCCGTATTTATGCTGCATGCGGAATTCGGCGGCATAGTGGTCGCTGTGGTTCCGCAGGTGGGTCGCGATGGCATGACGTACTGCGCTGATGTCTTCGGGGTGAACCAACAGGGTGAGTTGCGCCACGGATGCGAGCAGCGTATTCATCTCGCCATCGTTGTAGCCCAAGATCTGCTCAAAGTTGGTCGCGTGTACCTTGCGGCTGGCAATATCCCAGTCCCATGTCCCGATCCCCCCCGCACTATGCGCCATCTCCAGGCGCTGCCGCGAGCTTTGCAACTGCAGATTGGTGTCGGTGAGGTCTTTGGTGCGTTCGAGTACTTTTTCTTCCAGTTGGGCGTTAGATTCCTGTAGTTTTTCCTCGATATAGATCCGCTGGCGCATTTCCTGTTCGAGCTGGCCATTCACCAGTTCGGTTTGCTCTTTGGAGGCTTCCATATAGTCGATCAGGTTTTCATTTCTAATCACCAGCCATGCCGAGCGTGTGCGGATACGGTGCAAGCGGTGGCCACAAAACAGAATGAATACGATATAAATATCGATCAACACACTGTTGGGTTTGCTCAAACTGACATCGCCTTGGATCAATTGCTGCGCAAGCAGCGGTGCCATGCTGGTCAGTACAAAGGTGCAGAAGAAGCGATAGCGGTCGGTATAGCAAATCATGCCCAGCATATGGGCAAACAAGATCGCAACACCGAACAGTTTGATCGGAATATCGAGGGTGTGATCGCTGGTCAGTGGGGCGACACTGGCCTGGAACAGGATATGGCCAAAGGCGAGAATCATGCCCAACGCAAAGGTGCTGACCAGCAGATACAGGTCGATCATTTCATAAGAAATGGCATGCTGACGGTTACTGAGATGGTTGTTGAGCACCGAGCAGAGTGCGATCACGCTGATCGAGGCGACCGTCCAGCCAGCAAGCTGGTTGATGTCAACAAGGGAGTAGCGTTGATAGAGAAAGAACGTCAGCAGTACCAGTCCAAGGAGTGAGATCAGCAACAGACCTTGATGGCCGCGCGTGTTGTTAATCTGCATACGCCAAATACGCTGCTTGAGTACGCTCTGATCTTCATACACCGACGACATCTGTTGCTCCTACAACCTAAATGCATGATGCAGTTCTTGCATGTCATGTTCTTAATTCTTGATCTGGGTGGGGGTGCTGCTGGCGATCTGGCACCAGTATTGTTATTTTGCGACGCAACGGGTGCGTCGTTTTAGAGGCGTAAGTGTAAAGGTATCATGTTATGGGCTTGCTGCAACATCATATTTTCGTGCTTGCAGTCTGGCCAGTGCGACGACTGGTGCTGTTTCGGTGCGCAGTACCCGAGCACCGATTTGCCACCGGTGAAAGCCCGTTTGCTCGGCGGTGGTGATCTCGGCATCACTCAAGCCACCTTCGGCACCGATCAAAAGCGCGATCTGCAGGGGTAAGTATTCGGGCAGGGGGTCGGGCGCGTCGATGGGCGCGAGTACCAGTTTCAACGTGGCCTCCACGGCAGGCAGCCAATCGGTCAGCGCCAGCGGCGGCAAGATCTGTGGCACGCGATTGAGACCGCACTGCTCACAGGCGGCGATGGCTACCCCCTGCCAGTGGTCTATTTTTTTCTGATCACGGTCGTATTTGAGGCGCATCTCGCAGCGTTCACTGGTCAGTAGCTGGATCGCACCGACACCAAGCTCTGTGGCTTTTTGGATCGCATAGTCCATGCGGTCGCCTTTACTCATCACCAGGCCAAGGGTAACAAAGCACGGCTCGCTGCGGTCGATGGGGTCGAAGCTCAGGATGCTGACGTAGGCATCTTTTTTATTGATGGTGATGAGTTCTGCGCGGTATTCGCCGCCCTGACCATTAAACAAGGTCGCCTGCTCGCCCATGGTGGCACGTAGGACGCGCACCCAATGGTGAAAGATGGTCTCAGGTAGGGCGATCTGCGCGCCTACCGTAAGCTCGATATCGGCAAAAAAACGACTCATGGCAGTGACAGATTCCCAGATTGGTTGATGCCTGATGGCGCCGTGTGTTTGGCCATCGGCTGACTGACGGCCCATTCAACGGCGAGTCGTGCCACATCAATGATGCGCGCGATCTCATCCACCGTCACGCAGTAGGGCGGGATCAGGTAGACATGGTTGCCGATCGGGCGCAGCAGGATGCCGAGGCCAAACGCATGCGCCGCGATCAGCCGGCTCAAAGACGCAGGATAGGGCTGACCATTGGCCTGTACCACGGTAAATGCGCCGATCATGCCCGTCTGCCGGATCTGGGCGATATGCGGGTGGTTGTGCAGTTTGCTTAGGGCTTGCTGCATGGCGGCGATCAGGGTTTGATTCTGGGCGAGGATCTGCTGCTGCTCAAACAGATCCAGCGAGGCCAGCGCGGCGCGTGCCGCCAGCGGATTGCCGGTGAAGCTATGCGAGTGCAGGAAGCCCTGCGCCACATCGGGACTATAAAACGCCTGATAAACCTCATCGGTGGTCAGCACGCAGGACATCGGCAAATAGCCTGCCGTTAGTCCTTTGGATAGGCAGAGAAAGTCGGGGCTGATCGCGGCTTGTTCATGGGCAAACATGGTGCCGGTACGGCCAAAGCCAACCGCGATCTCATCCAGAATCAGGTGGATATGATGGGCGTCGCACAGCGCGCGCAGCTCAGTCAGATAGCTGGCTGGGTACATCTTCATCCCAGCCGCGCCCTGCACCAGCGGCTCGACGATCACCGCGCAGATACTGTGGGCATGGAGATCGATGATGTTGCGCAGTCCGGTAAACTGACGCTGCAGGAAGTCTGCATCCGACTCGCCGACGTCTTTTAATGACAGATCTGGCGAGGGCGCGCGGAAATGCTGGATCAGCAGGGGCTGATATTGGCTGGAAAACAGCGGGATGTCGGTGACCGCAAGGCTGCCCAAGGTTTCGCCGTGGTAGCCGTTTTTCAGGGAAACAAAGGTCTTGCGCTGCGGCTGGCCGGATTGATGCCAGTATTGCAGACTCATCTTCAGTGCCACTTCGACCGCGGCCGAGCCGCTGTCGGCAAAGAAGCAGCGGGTCAGTGCGGGAGGGGTCAGGTCGACCAATCGCTGCGCGAGCTGCTCAATCGGCGGATGGGTAAAGCCCGCCAGCATGACCTGCTCCAGCCGCCCCAACTGATCAACGATCGCTGCGTTGATCGCGGGGTGGCTATGACCGTGCAGATTGACCCACCATGAGCTGATCGCATCCAGCAGCGGTGTGCCATCTGCCTGATACAGATAGGCTCCCTGACCGCGCACCACGCCGATCGGCGGTGTGTCTTCATGCGTCTGCATCTGGGTGCAGGGGTGCCATAGTGGGGAGGTCATGGTCTGATTACAGTCCTAAGTCCTGAACCAACTGGCGCGTTGGCTCGGTCTGGTTCATGGTGTAGAAGTGCAGCGCTGGCGCACCCCCCGCAATCAGGCGTTGACACAGCTTGACCACCACCTCATGGCCGAAGGCACGGATACTGTCGCTGTCGTCGCCATAGGCGGCGAGCTGCTTGCGGATCCAGCGTGGAATCTCGGCACCCGATGAGTCGGCAAAGCGGATCAGATTGCTGGCATTGGTGATCGGCATGATGCCCGGAATGATCGGGGTATGGATGCCACGTTTGGCCAACTGCTCGACAAAGTAAAAATAGCTGTCGGTATTAAAGAAAAACTGGGTAATCGCTGAGTTTGCGCCGGCATTGACCTTGGCAATAAAGCGCTCGATGTCTTGGTTAAACGATTCGGCTTGTGGATGCATCTCTGGATAGGCGGCGACTTCGAT
>JASLJP010000123.1 GCA_030152425.1 Aquirhabdus sp. | reverse complement strand
CATCGAAATTCAATCGAACAGCGCGGGTTTCTTTTGGGAAGAAGAAGCAGATGTCCATGGTGATCAGCTTGAAGCCATGAAGTCTGCCCTCATCTCTGCAGCCGCACAGGTCAAAATTCACTAACATTTGTCTCATGCCGGTCGTCTGGTGTGACATAAATTTGGGATTGATCCGCAGGTTTGGTCGCGGATTGAAAGTGTGTCATCGCAATGCTCGCTGGTGAGCCGTGCGGCATAAATCAAAATTTTATTGGAATCGTCCATAATGGCAACTCGTCCACGCTCGACCACCGCCCATACCATCAAGGCGGGAAAGCGTACCGGCACGGCCAAAACCGCTGCTGCGAAAAAGCCCAGCGCTGCGAAAGCAAGCGTCGTCGCCGATGAGTTATTGGAGGATGATGAGCCGAAGCTCCCCGCCAAAAAAGGCCCCAAAGCCCGTGCGCTGGTCATCGTCGAATCACCCGCCAAAGCCAAAACCATCAACAAATATCTTGGTACTGACTATATCGTCAAGTCCAGTATCGGCCACGTCCGTGATCTGCCAGTCAGTGGCGGTGGCGTCAAAGCCCCGGTGGTCAAGGTCGACGCCAAGGCCAAAGCCAAGCTCAGCGACGAGCAGAAGGCGCTGGAGAAAGAGGCCAAATCCCGTGCCGCACTGATCAATCGTATGGGGGTCGATCCCGAGCATGACTGGTCCGCACACTATGAGGTGCTCCCCGGCAAAGAGCACGTTGTTGCCGAACTGAAAAAGATCGCCAGTCAAGTCGATGAAATCTATCTCGCAACCGACTTGGACAGAGAGGGAGAGGCGATTGCCTGGCACTTGCAGCAGGTGATCGGCGGCAGTCCAGATAAATACAAACGCGTGGTCTTTAACGAGATCACCAAAAACGCGATCCAGAACGCCTTTAAAGAACCCGGTCGTCTGGATTTGGATAAGGTCAACGCCCAACAGGCGCGTCGTTTCCTTGACCGTGTCGTCGGCTATATGGTCTCGCCATTGCTGTGGGAGAAGATCGCTCGCGGTCTGTCTGCAGGTCGGGTGCAGTCGGTTGCCGTCAAGCTCGTGGTTGAACGGGAGCGCGAGATCCGTGCGTTTATCCCTGAAGAATACTGGGAAGTCTTTGCCGATACACTGTATGGCGGTAAGACCCCGACGCCGATCCGCCTTGAAGCGACCAAACAAGCCGGCAGCACCCTCAAACTGAAAAATAAAGCACAAACGGATGCGGTTGTTGCCAAGCTGACCCCCGCGACCTACACCGTCATCGCGCGCGAAGACAAGCCGACCAAGGTCAATCCAACCGCGCCGTATATCACCTCGACCTTGCAGCAAGCGGCCAGCACCCGTATGGGCTTTTCGGTCAAGAAGACCATGATTCTGGCGCAGCGTCTGTATGAGGCGGGGCATATCACCTATATGCGTACCGATTCGACGTTTATTAGTACTGATGCGCTGAATATGGTACGCGGCCATATTGAAGATACCTTTGGCGCCAAGTACGTTCCTGCCAAACCGAATTTCTATGGCAACAAAGCCGGCGCTCAGGAAGCCCACGAAGCGATTCGTCCGTCGAATATCGCGCTGTCCGGCGATCAACTGACCACGGTTGAGCGTGATGCCCAGCGTCTATACGATCTGATCTGGCGTCAGTTTACCGCCAGCCAGATGCCACCGGCCGAGTATTTGTCGTCCAATATCACGGTACAGGCCGCTGATATCGAGCTGCGTGCCCGTGGTCGCACCATGGTGTTTGACGGCTTTACCCGTGTCATGGCACCGAGCAAACAAGACGACGACCTGCTGCTGCCGACGGTCAAAGCGGGCGATGTGCTGAATCTGGTCAAGGTCGATCCTAGCCAGCATTTTACCAAGCCGCCGGCTCGATTTACTGAAGCCAGCCTCGTGAAAGAACTGGAAAAGCGCGGTATCGGTCGCCCGTCGACCTATGCGGCGATCATCTCCACCGTACAGGATCGCGGCTACGTCAAACTCGACAACCGTCGCCTGTATGCCGAAAAGATGGGCGATATCGTCACCGATCGTTTGAGCGAAAATTTCTCCAATCTGATGGACTATACGTTTACCGCCGAGCTGGAAGGTCAGCTCGATAAGGTTGCCGACGGTGAGCGCGACTGGAAGAACGTGCTCAATGAATTCTACGGTGACTTTAAACAAAAGCTCGTCCGTGCCCAGTCGCAAGATCCCGATCAGGGGATGCGTCGCAATCTACCCGTGGCCGTTGATGAAGTGGCCTGCCAGCTCTGTGCGCGCCCGATGCAGATCCGTACCGGCTCGACCGGCGTGTTCCTCGGTTGCTCTGGCTATAATCTGCCACCCAAAGAACGCTGCAAAGGCACCATCAACCTCGCACCGGTCGAGTCCTTGGCGGCACTGACCGATGACAGCAGCGACGACAGTGAAGCGGGCAGTGCAGCCGAGACGCTGGATCTGATGGCCAAAAAACGCTGCCCGATCTGTGATACCGCGATGGACAGCTACATCATCGACGGTGGCCGCAAGCTGCATGTCTGTGGCAACAACCCGGACTGTGCCGGTCATCTGGTCGAAGAGGGCGCGTTTAAGATCAAAGGCTATGATGGCCCAACCATACCGTGTGACAAATGCGAGGGGGCCATGCAACTGAAGACCGGTCGTTTCGGTCCTTACTTTGCCTGTGATACGTGCACCAATACGCGTAAGGTTCTCAAGAATGGTCAGCCTGCACCACCGCGCGCCGATGCTATTCCGATGCCGGAGCTGCGTTCGACCAAGCATGACGATTTCTTTATCCTGCGTGATGGTGCGGCGGGCATGTTCTTGGCCGCCAGCAAGTTTCCCAAGATCCGTGAGACGCGCGCACCGACCATCGCTGAGCTGCGCTCAGTCAAAGACAAGCTTGATCCAAAGCATCTGTATTTACTGACCGCACCCGATACCGATCCGGCAGGCAATCCCGCGTTACTGAAATACAGTCGCAAGACGGCTAGTCAATACATCGCCTCTGAGCAGGACGGCAAACCGACCAAATGGTCGATGGTGTATAACAACGGTCATTGGGTCGAAGGCTAAGCCTTTTATTCTGATCGTTTAACCCCATTAAGGTCATATCCACAGCAAGGCATCCTTCGAGGGTGCCTTGCTGTTATTTGTGTCCTGTGCATGCACTTTTAATTTTACACTGCGGAAGTCCTATCATGTCCCGTGTCGCCCGTTACCACGCCGATCGTACCAATCAAAAACTGTACTTTGCGCGCCTGTCTTGTGTGCAAGCCGACAAAGCCGAGAACAGTCAGATCGCACAGGCTTCGCGGGAGGCGGCGGTGTTTCAGTTACACGGTGCCGTGTTGGCATTCCTGCAGGAGTTGGTGCGTTACTACAAATTAACGGATCGTCAGCCCACCTTTGCTTCGGTCAAAGAAAAAATGGCCGCACGCGGACAGATCTCGCCCGAGATCCAAATCATGGAACGTTTGGCGCAGACCGGCTTTATTGCCGAGCTGAACCGCGCCTTTGCGGCCTGCGAGTATGCCCCCGAGCCACCGGAGCCGACTTTTGATGACGACAGCTCGTCAAACCTGATCCTCAAAGTCACCCACAGCCCGCTGGCGTGGCTGCCCGATGTGCAGATCCTGCGTGAATGGCATCGGGATCTGGTGCAGTTGATTGAAGGTTTCCGCAACGAAATGGTCGAATTTTAAGGTTTAGACCGAAAAAAGCATTTTTTTTGTCATTTATGTGCAAAAAAGTTCATATTGCCTCTTGAATTATGCTGAAAAAATCTGCATTGTTGTGTTACATGTAAAGCAGCAAGAAAGTTTAGGTAACGCTGCCAAAATCACATGCCATATTCGATCCAGATAAATTCAGCGTGTCGCTAAAACGACCGGCAACGAGGTGCATAAGATGACTGCGATTCGTAAAACTCCTGAAATGTTTATGCCCACCGACACCGTGCTCGAGATGGTGCAATTGCAAGCTGGTGTCATCGCCCTGCGCTCCGCCGACTTCGATCCAAGTGTATTGGATGGGGCAGAAGAGCTGCTGGAAGGCGCTGAAACGCTGCTGACCGCAGAAACTGAAACTGCGGCGGAGCCGCTGGTAACCATTAAATTTTCTGAACAAATTCAGGAAGCCTTGGGCGATGCGCTGCAAGCCATCGGTCAGGAAATGATTCAGTCCGCGCTGTCTGCACTGATGGAACAGCAGTCTAACAAATGGCATGCGCAGGTCTGGGACGAGCGTCCAGCACGTTTTAGCTAAGCATCGGATTTATGTTTTAACCCTGTAGTACCCAAGCACCTCATCCCCCTTGAGTGTTTGACGCGACAAAAAAAACGACATCAGGACGATGTCGTTTTTTTTGTCTGTGGATCATGTTTTATGCATATTCACAGTGTTTCATGTTCAGCCTAATGCGCGGCGGCGTTGCCAGTTTCATGCAACGACTTACTCCCGGTATCCAGACCCATGCGGGCAAAGATATGATCAGTCATGGAGTCTGCCAGTGTTTGTTTGGCCATAAACACTTTGCCGATTTGCTCACGCTCCAGCAGCTCCGCTTCAGCAGCACTGTCGGTGCAAAGCAGGGCTTCGATCTTCGGATTGACTGTCCGGGCGATATCCACCATGCGGCGTACATCAAAGACATCCGCCGTAGACACGACCAATACACTGGCCTGCATGATATGCGCTTGGATCAACACCGCAGGATCACAGGCATCACCGGAGACTGCAGGGATGTTCTGGGCGCGTAGCGACTCGATGATCTCGCGATTTTCATCGATCACCACGTATTTGATGCCTTGCGCTTTAAAGGTCTCGGCGATGCGGCGTCCGACGCCGCCATGCCCCACCAGCACCACCTGTCCGTTCAGGTAGGTGTCATCCACACTCATAGGCAGCATGGCCAGTGGATCGCCGCTACGCTCCAGCATACGCGCCAGATGCGAGCGTTGACGAATCCAGCGCTGAGCTGGCTCGATGGCAGCAAAGATCGCCGTATTCAGGCTGATCGAGATCAACGCCCCCGCCAAAATCAGGTTCTGCCCCTCAAGCGACAGGAGTTTGAGCGATAACCCGGCACTGGCCAAGATAAAGCTAAATTCGCCGATCTGCGCCAAGCTGGCACCGACGGTCAGGGCGGTATTGAGCGGGTAGCGAAAGAACAGCACCAAGAACATCGCAGCCAGTGTTTTACCCACCACGATGACGGCGACGATGCCCAGCACCTGCCATGGATGCTCCAGCAGGATGGCGGGATTGAACAGCATACCCACCGAGACAAAGAACAAAATCGAAAAAGTCTCACGCAGTGGCAAGGTTTCGGTCTCGGCGCGGTGGCTAAAGTCGGACTCGCGTACCACCATGCCCGCAAAGAATGCCCCCAGCGCAAACGACACGCCAAACAGGATGTACGAGCCATAGGCCACGGTCACGGCGGCAGCCACGACGGATAGGGTAAATAACTCCCGAGAGCCGGTACGCGAAACCAGAAGCAAAAAGCGTGGAAACACCCGTCGACCGACCACCAGCATCAGCCCAATAAAGATCGTCACCTTGGCCAGTGTCAGGCCGATCGTGACCCAGATATTCCCCATGGCGCCGTGCGCGGGTGCAGGTGACTCACCGCCCAGCAAACCAGCCATCGGAGGCAGCAGCACCAAGACCAGTACCATGACCAGATCTTCAACCACCAGCCAGCCGATGGCGATACGACCATTGACCGAGTCCATGAGCCCCTGCGACTCGAGCGCGCGCAGCAAGACCACGGTACTGGCGACCGACAGACATAGCCCCAAGACGAGGCCAGAGCCGAGGCTCCAGCCCCATAGCGCGGCGAGACCTACCCCCATGAGGGTAGCCACCGCAATCTGCAGAATAGCGCCTGGAATCGCGATGCGTTTGACCGCGAGCAGGTCGGAAAAGGAGAAGTGCATGCCCACGCCAAACATGAGGAACATCACCCCCAGCTCGGCGAGCTGATTGGCCAGATGCATGTCGGCCACCATGCCCGGGGTGTTGGGGCTGATCAGGATGCCGGCCACCAGATAGCCGACCAAGGGGGGCAGTCGTATTCGCGCGGCCACATAACCAAAGACCAGCGCCAGACCAAAGCCGGCGGCGAGTAGGGCAATTAGGCTGAGGTCATGTGACACGGCGGTCTCCTTATCGGTCGTGGTGCAGATCGTCGTAATACATCGCTAAAATCATGCAAAAAATAATGGGTGTAACAGCTTATGGTTATAGAGCGCAGCACAAATGAGGCGTGCCGAAAGTGCTTTTAGAAATTAATAGGCTATTCAGTAATATAACAAAACAATGCAACAAATGGTCGCGCGCGACCGATTTTAAATGTGGGTTTTTTGCGTACACAAATAAAAACGGCCCAACTGGGAAGTTGAGCCGTTTCGCGATGCGACCATCAAAACATTATTTGATTTTGGCTTCTTTGAAAATCACGTGTTGACGGATGGTTGGATCAAATTTTTTGATTTCCATTTTTTCCGGCATAGTGCGTTTGTTTTTGGTCGTGGTGTAGAAAAAACCAGTACCAGCACTTGAAACGAGGCGAATTTTATCACGCATGATTGAGGCTCCTAAAATTAGTCTTAGACTTTTTGACCGGCAGCGCGCAAGTCAGCGATG